>QNCF01000023.1 GCA_003644395.1 Candidatus Omnitrophota bacterium | reverse complement strand
CTTGTAAATTTTTTCTCTTCAAGGAATCTTAAAAGTTTTGTCTGCATACTCAATGGTATCTCACTTACCTCATCAAGAAAGATTGTCCCTTTCCCAGCAAGTTCAAATTTTCCTATTTTTCTCTGGAAAGCGTTTGTGAAAGCACCTTTTTCATGACCAAAAAGTTCACTTTCAAACAGTGTTTCCGGTATCGCAGCACAATGGATAGGAACAAATGGCTCTTCTTTTCTCGGGCCACTGTAGTGGATAACTCTTGCAATAAGTTCCTTACCAACCCCTGTTGGTCCAAGAAGAAGGACTGTTGAATCTGTGAAAGACAGTTTTTTAGCCTCATCTATTATTTCTTTCATACATTTGCTTCTGAAAACAATCTTTTTCACCGGATATTCTTCATTTATTTCCTCTTTGAGAATATTTATCTGCTGTTTCAATTTCTGATTTTTAAAAGTATTCTTTATAAGTATCAAAAGTTCATCAACATCATACGGTTTTGTAATATAATCTATTGCTCCAAGTTTCATGGCCTCAACGGCAGTTTTTACCTGTGAAACCGCTGTTAACATGATTACAGGGATATCCTCATTTATCTTTTTTATCTCTTTTAAAATCTCAAGTCCGTTTTTATCAGGAAGGAGTATATCAAGTATTACAAGGTCTGGATTTTCCTTTTCTATACAGTCAATCCCTTCCTTCCCTGTAGAGGCAAGAAAAATCCTGTATTTATCTTTTAAAGAAAATTTCAATGATTCTCTGACTCCTTCCTCATCATCTATTACAAGTATTTTCTTCATTTTTTTAATGGGATTTTTATTTTAAAAATTTTTACAGATTCATTGCATTCAAATTCAATTTTCCCTCCATGCAGTTCTATAATTCTCTTTGCCAAAACAAGACCTATGGAGATATTTACTTTAAGTTTATCAATAAATGGAACAAAAATATCCTTCCCATTTAAAAATTGTATTTTCCCACCATTTTCAATAAATTCAATGATAACATTTTCACCTTTTAAGACTGATGAAAATTTTAAACTGCCCTCTTCTTTTAAATCCTCAAATATAAAATCAAAAATATATCCAAGGGCTTCTTCCAATTTGAGAGGGTCTGCTTTAATCTCTTTAATATTCCCTTCTGAGAAAATAAACTTTGCTTTCTTTTCCTTAAACTTTTTCTCATATTTTCTCTTCAGATTATTTAGAAATTGAGAAAGATCAAATTTTACAAAATTTACACTCTCTGAGCCTGATTCCGCAAGTCTGTTTATTTTTTCAACAATCCCGTTTAATTTGTTAACTTCTTCCTGGATAATTTTTGAAAATGAATTGCGGAACTCTTCGTCGTCATATTTTTCAGGAAGCATCTGGGAGAAAGTTTTTATAGCAACAAGTGGATTTTTAAGTTCATGCGATAATCTATAAGATAAAACATTCCAGTATTTTGTCTTTTCCATCTCTTTCCTTCTTCTCTCCAATTCCTTTAAAGCAGTAAGGTCCTGGAATACAGCAACTGCAGCCTCAACTTTTTCCTCTTTCCCAATATAACTTGTGCTTATCCCGAGAATTATATTCTTAGGAATATAAACAAATTCTTCTCTTGAAACTGATTTTTTAAACTTCAAAGTCTTCCTTAAATAGTCTGCTATCTGTGAACCCACAACTTCCACATCCTTTCTTATAACCTCTTCTCTTTTTATATCCAATATCTTTTCAGCAGATTTATTGAAGATTATTATCTTACCACTTCCATCAACACCGATAATTCCTGAAGGGACATTTTCAAAAATTTTATCCTGGAACTCCTTTTGGAAACTTATCTCATTATAAAGTGCAATATTTTCAACCATCATTGTGAGGTAATCGCATAAAGTATTTAACTGGCATATCTCTCCAAAGTCAAACTCTCCCCTAATTTTACTTCCAACAATTAAAAAACCTATGAGTTTTCCTCTTACAGTTTTAAGTGGAAATACTATTTCACCATTTAAAATCTGCAAGAAATTCTTTATCCCAATTGGGCACTCATCAGAAATATGGAGGATTTTCTGTTTTTTTATAAAATATTGAACAAAATCATCATTTAAATCCATTCTTATTTCTTTCAAAATTTTCCCTTCCAATCCTATAGAAGATACAGGAACAAATATATTATCTTTCTGGAGTATCAGGACTGAACTGTTAAGATAGAAATGTTTCTTTAAAACTTTAAGGAGTTCTTCACAAAATTTCGGGAAATTTGAAAAATTATCAACAATTATCTGTATAAAGTTTTCAAACAATCCATTCTCCTTACTTTCTCTATCAATCTTTTCCTTTTCCACTTCTTTACTTTTTTTGAGATTCTGATTTTCCCTTAATATAAAATCTCTTTCAATCCCCCTTTTCACCAAAATAAGAAGTTTTTCAACATCAAAAGGTTTCTCAATTACAGCGAATGCACCTTTCTCAATTGCTTCTTTTGCAATGCGATTAAAAGATGGGAAAAGGCATATGATTGTAAAATATGGGTCTATTGTGAGCAATCTTTCCAAAATATCTATGGGATTAAAATCTGCAAACTCACCATCCAGAAAAATAAGGTTTGGCTTTCTTAAAGATAAAACTTTTGAAACTTCTGATGGTGGAACATCCTCAACTATAAAATTCTCTTTCAGAATTACTCTTAGGGATGAAGATATTGATTTATCCTCTGTAATAACAATCACATAATTCAATTTTACTCTCCTTTTGGCAATTCTATATATACAGTTGTTCCTTTATTTTCTTCACTTTCCACACTTATTCTTCCTTTATGGTCATTTATTATTCCAGCAACAATTGAAAGCCCAAGTCCTGTTCCCTTTGGTTTTGTGGTGAAAAATGGGTCAAAAATCTTATTTATTATCTCCTTCTTCATACCTTTCCCATTATCCTTTATCCACATTTTAACCTTATCTTCCTCCTCCCTCACACTTATTACAATTTTGCCTTCTTTTTCAATCGCTTCTTTACTATTTATAAGAATATTCAGAAAAGCCTGTTTTAACTTCTCAGGGTCTGCTTTTATTGAAATTGAAGGGGAAGAGTAATCTTCCTCAACATCTATTTTTTTATTCTCAATCTGGGGAAGGAATATTAACAATGTTGATTTTAAAACATCTATAAGATTTACTTTCTGGAAATTTGTTGGTCTTCTTCTTGCAAATGTAAGAAGTTGCTCAATTAAATTATTTATTCTATCAATCTCTCTTATAGCCACAGAAGTGAATGAATCTCTAAAATCCTTATCCATAAATTTCTCAGGAAGAAGCTGTGCAAATGTTTTAATTGAAACAAGAGGGTTTTTTATCTCATGGGCAATTCCTGCTGCCATTACACCGATAGATGCAAGTTTTTCAGCCCTTCTGACTTCTTCCTCCAGCTGTTTTATATGGGTTATGTCTGAGAAAATTAAAAGATATCCCTTTATTTCTTCATCTCTCAAAAAGGAACTTCCCCTAATTCTCAGAAAAATCTCATTTCCATTTTTTTGATACTTTACAGGATCTACAGGGTAAAATACCTTTTCTTTTTGTATTTTTTCAAGACAGTTATTGAATGGATAAGGCAATATATTCCATTTTCTCCCGATAACATCTTTTTTAGAAAGACCGACAAGTCTTTCTGCTTCTCTGTTAAAAATGACTATTTCCCCTTCCTCATTTAACCCAATTATTCCATCAGCAAGATTTTCAAGCAAAGTTTCCTGGAAAATCTTTGTTTTTGAAAGATTATTGTATAATTCCAAATTTTCTAAAGCAGATGCTAAATATCTTGAAATAGATGCAACCAAATCTATCTCCTTGGCATAGTAAGGTTCTTTCATATACTTTTCTCCACATCCCCATATTGCTACAAGTTCATTTTTGAAGAATATTGGTGCCATAAAATACAGATTGTATCTTCTTATTTCTTTAAGTAATTGCATTTCAAGGGGATATGTCTGCCTCCTTTCCAATTCATCCCTCCACAAAATATCTCCCTTTCTCTTTAAAGTCTGCACAACCGGATTGGTGAAATGGATTATCTCATTTTTATCCATAATGTTATAAAAATAATTCTCATCTTTAATAAAAACCTTTACATTTTTCACTCCAAAAAACTTCTGAATTAAAGAAGATAATTTCTCATTCAATTCATTGAAAGATGAAATTCCAGAAAGTGCATAAAACACCTTTTCTTCCATCTCTCTCAATTCTTCTTCCTTTAATCCAACAATCTTTTCCTCTAAATAACTTGCCAGTGGAACAAAGAGCAAAATAGCTATAAAACCTGCAATTACCATTGATATAATTTGAGCATCAGGGAAGATAAAACGGAAAGCGGAAAGGAATGAAAGCCAGCATATAAAATAGATAAATGATAACAATGAAGAAAGAATAAAGTAAAATTTTGTTCTCTCTATTACTGCAGAAAAACTCATTATCTTATACCTGGCAATTGCATAACCTATAATGAAAATCATTACTGTTGAAGAAAATGGAGCAAACTGACTTAAAAGAGTGGTCTTCCAGATATAAGGAGCAAGTAAATTGGTGAATGTAACAATAATTGTGCCTAAAAGAATGCCGAGAAATACATATTGGATTTCAGTTCTAAATATTCCTGGACTTTTATCTTTCTTTTTTCTCAACTGTATCAATCCATAACTCATAATAAGCAGACAATAAATAACATAGAGTATAAACAAAAATCCATATTTTGCCTCTGGAAGTGAATGAAATGGCTCTTCTCCCAATTTAATAAGGATAACTTCTTTTAAAAACTTCTTGGAAAAGATCATAAATGAGAAAATCAGCGCAATAAGATACAAACATCTTATCTCATTTTTCTCTCTCCTTGATAATGAAGGATTAAATCCACCAAGACTTTTCTGGAAAGCATAAAAATTAGGTGGTAAAAATGCTCCTATTAAAAATGCAATCCTTATATTTAAATCTGCAGCCTTCACAGTTTTTGAATAGATGATTAAAATTACACTTATACACCATAAAGCAAGATTAAGACAAAAAATCATAAAATAAATATTTGCCATTCTAAACCTGTTTTTAAAATAAACTAAAATTCCAACAACAATATCAAGTATTGCTGCCAAACCAAGCAATATGCTTGTTATATTCATTCCACTTTCCCTATTAAAATTGTAGAATTTGCTCCTCCAAAACTGTGAGAATTAACAAGTATTTTTTCAACAAGATTTTCCCTTGCTTTATTAGGGACATAATCCAAATCGCATTCCTCATCAAAAAACTCATAATTTATTGTTGGTGGTATTACAGATTCTTTAAAGACCATAACAGATGAAGCAATCTGCAAAGGACCAGCTGCAGAAAGGGGATTACCAATCATGGATTTTATAGAACTTACAGGTATTCTGTATGCATACTCCCCAAATAGTTTCTTTATAGATTGTGTTTCTGTAGCGTCAAGAATCTGATCAGATGGTGCATGAGCAGAAATATAGCCAATCTGGTTAAATAATACACCTGAAACTTCCAGTGCCCTTTTCATTGAAAAAAATAATCCACTTCCAGGGAGTTCTCCTTTTTTCTCAAAATATTTCCCATAACCCAAAATTTCTCCATAAACCTGTGCACCTCTATATATTGCATGCTTCATCTCCTCAATAATCAATATCCCACCACCTTCAGACAGAACCCCTCCACATCTCAGTTTATCAAAAGGCCTGCTTCCCTTCTCAGGATCATTTGAAGTACATAAAATCCCCATTTTCAAAAAACCACTGTAAACAAGTGGAGTAATACATGAATCAACTCCACCGCATATACCGATATCTATCTCTCCACTTTTAATTCTTTCATAACCTTCTATTACAGCATCTATTCCACCTCTGCAATCTGAAGTCTGTGTTATTATCTCTTCAACACATTCCAAATTTTCTTTTATTTCAAGAGAAGGTGCAGATGGGGAAGCTGATAATATTCCATAAGATATAACCTTTTTATATCCATCCTTAATATACTTTCTGTATTCCTTCTCTATCATATCCATTGCACTTGAACTTGTTCCAAGAAAAATACCAACCCTTTTACTTTTTAATCGGTTAATATCCAAATCTGCATCTTCAAGAGCCATCTTTGCGCATGCAACAGCAAACTGGGAAAATCTTGCTATCCTTTTTGCTCTCTTTTTATCCATATATTTTTCAGGCTTAAAATCTCTCACCTCTCCTGCAATCTGAGTTGGAAAATCTGAAGCATCAAAAAAACTTATTCTTTTAATACCATTTTTACCTTCCTTCAAAGACTTCCAAAAATTCTCCTTCCCTATCCCTACAGGAGATACAACCCCAATTCCGGTTATAACAACTCTCCTTTTCATATTGACTTACTGTTTTCGTTTATCCTGTAAATTTCCTCCATCAAACTCTCTCCATCACCTGTAAAGAAGAAAAATCTGTTATTCCTCAAAAATTCATCAAGTGAATTAAATCCACTGTATTTATAAAGAAGATATGCTTCATCAGAGATACCTGTATTTATTCCCACTTTTTTTAAATCCATCTGGAATTTCTCTGTTTCATATGCAAATTCTTTAAAAGACATACCATTCACTTTATAAGGCAGAGGGTCCCAGAATCGTGGTGGAAAAAGAGATTTTATTTTATAATTCATAACTTTCTCACAGTAAGTCTCTTTATCTATTTCAAAATTAAATTTTTCTGGTTTTTTAAACCATACTGTCCCTGGATATATTCCAGGAAACTGCACAAGTGCTGAATCAGGTCTTGTATCTCTCATAAACTGGAGTGTCTCCTGCCTCGTTTTCTCATTTTCAAAAGGGGCAGGATAAATCAAACTTACAACAGTAAATATTCCAGCAGATTTGCATTTTTTAATTACTTCTTCCATTTCCTTTTTCTTCAATTTTTTATTCATTCCCTTTTCCAGAATCTCCTCATTTGCTGATTCAACACCAAAAAATAGTGCTTCACATCCAGATTTTTTAAGAAGAGCAAAATCCCCACCTTCCATATCTTTGAAATGTCCGAAACTTGTATATTTTATTCTTAAACCATTTTCCAAAATCAATTTTGCAATACCTTCCATAAGATAGGAAGGAGTATTTGAACCAGCATATCTGAAAAGTCTAACTCCATACTCCTCAATGGAATGCTTCATCTCTTTAATTATCCTTTCAGGACTTTTAACCCTCCTTTTTCCACTTTTAACAGGATGTATACAGAAATAGCAGTTATTTGGACACCCCCTGCTTTCATCAAGAACAAACATCTTTATCTTTTCTTCAATTCCATTGTAAACTTCTGGATGGTAAATCGGGAAAGGAATATTATCAAGATTCTCAATATATTTCCTTGGAGTTTTAAAAATCCTTCCATCCTTTTTGAAAATCAAATTTGGTATGCCTTCAAGTTTTTCCTTCCCCTGTACAAAATTGGCCAGTCCAACAATTGTTTCCTCTCCCTCTCCATAACATAAACCATCAAAAAATTCTCCTCTTTTAAAAATCTCCTGTCCAAAAATGTCCACCTGCGGTCCACCTCCAAATATTTTAACTTCTGGGTATCTCTTTTTTATAAATTTTCCCAGTTCCATGCTCCAGTCAAAACCTTCCCCTGCCCATAATTTCATTCCCACAAAATTTATTTTTTCTTTTTCAATTATCTGAGAAACCTCATCTTTAATTATTTCACAGTAATTCTCCTTTTCCCTTCTTATTATCTCTTCAGCCCTTTTCAATTTAAAAATCTCAAAAATATTTGGTCTTTTCCCGTCAATAAAAATTTTTCTACCCAATTTTAAAAGGAACCTTTTTATTTCCGGAGGAATTACCTTTCTGAAAATTTCTATCCTGTTGAAATCAAGAATCTTAACATTATTTCCTTCTTTTACAAGGCAGGATGCAAGTATTCCAAGGCCATTATCTGGAATGAAATCAGAAAGAATCTTTGGACTACCTGAAGTAGATATTAAAAGGCAATTTATTCCCATAATATAAATATTATTTGAATAGACAATTTTTGTCAAAATGTTACAAAATTGTCCAATATATCCCTTAAAATTTTCCCAAAATTCCAAATTTTTCTTATTTTTAAAGTTGGCATATTTTTTGCTTACAGATTTTTTAAAAGGGTGGTTATTATGAAAAAAAATTGTATTTTGCTGGCTTTCATATTAACAGGATGTGTGTGTTTTTCTCAGGGATTCAGAAACCCTCCTCAAAGCATCTCATCTCTTTCTCAAGCAGGTTCTTTCATTGCACAATGTGATGATGCTTCAGCTGTTTCCATAAATCCGGCTGGTTTAGTCCAGATAAATGGAAGAGAAATAATTTTTGATAATACATTCATTATCTCTGCCACCAGATATAACGGGAATGGAATATGTGAGAGTAAAAAATCCAATCTTGCTTACCTTCCACATTTCTACTATGTTGCAGGTGGAAGAAATTTTAAATTTGGAATTGGACTTACAAGCCCTTATGGACAGGAAACAGAGTGGGATGTACAATTTACAAAGAATGTATGGAATTATAATGTTCCTTATTATTCAGGAATGCAATGTTCTGACTTAATATCTGCTTTTGCATTTAAAATTAATAAGGAGTTTTCAGCAGGTATTGGAATTAATTTTTATTACAGCAGAATTGTTCAGAAACAACTGCTTCCCCCTTCTCTTTTACCCTTTGAAACTATTTCAAAAATAAAGGGAGAAGGATTTTCCATCTCTCCAAAAATTGGATTTTTATACAGGAAAGGTAAATATAAAATCGGGTTTACATATAATAAAGGGTTTGAAATTGATTATAAAGGGAAATTCCGACACTTAATTAAATCAACTATTAACGAATATGATGCAGACTTCAAAATTAAATTTCCGGATATAGCAGGTATTGGAATTGCATTTTATCCAGATGAGAACTTAAAAATTGAATTTGATGGAGAATTCATCAGATACTCCTGTCTGGATAAAATTCCTTTTTCTGTAAACGGGACTGTATCCAATTATATAAAAAAATGGAAAGATTGTTTTACATTCTCCCTTGGTAGCGAATACAGAGTTTCTAAAAATGTTAAATTAAGAGGTGGTATTGGATATATTGAAAGTCCTGTCGGTGATGAAACATTTGACCCTGCTCTTCCAGATTCAAATAGACTGGTCTTTTCTATTGGGAGTGAGATAAAAATGGGAAATGGATATTTCAGAGTCTCATTGAATACATCATTCTTTAAAAAAAGAAATATTATAAATAAACCTTACAGTGGAAAATATAAATCCAAAGGTTATTTCTTATCAGCCGGGTATAAAAGAGAAATTTAGGGGGGGAGTATGAAGAAAGGGAAAATTCTTGTAATAGATGATGAAATTGGGCCAAGGGAATCTCTGAGAATCCTTTTTAAAGATGATTATGAGGTTTTGCAGGCAGACTGTGGAGAAAAAGGTATTGAAATTTTGAAAAAGGAAATCCCTGATTTAATAATACTTGACCTTAAAATGCCAGGAATGGACGGAATTAAGACTCTTGAGGAGATAAGAAAAATAGATGAGGAAGTTCCAGTAATTATTCTGACAGGATATGGGACTTATGAGACTGCAAAAAAAGCAATGCATTTTGGAGCAATTGAATTTATAAGTAAACCTTTTGATGTTTATGAGATGAAGAAAATTGTAAATTGTGCAATAGAGAAGAAAAAAGTGAAAGAGAAAAAAGAAAAAGTGAGAATCCAGCTTGAGGGTATTAATAAAGAATTGCAGAAAAAGATGGAAGAAATGGAAAGTCTTGCAACTTTGGGTAAAATGTCTGCAGAGGTTATACATGAGATAAATAATCCACTTACTGTAATCCAGGGATATATCCAGTTACTCGCAGATGAATTATCAAGAAAGGATGCCCGGGATATTTCAGAGATAAAAAATTTGCTTATCTTAATCCAGGAAGAAATGGTGAGATGCCAATCTTTAACAAGAACAATACTTTCTTTTTCAAAGAAAAAAGTGGATAAAGAGGATATAAATATTGTTGAAATTATAAATAAAATAATCACTCTTCTGAAAAATACAAATCTTGCAAAAAATATTAAATTTGATGTAAAAGTTGAAGGGAATATACCCATTATTAAAGGTGATCCAAACCAGATACACCAGGCTTTCACAAATATTCTTCTGAATTCAATTGAGGCAATAGGAGAAAAAACAGGTGGAAAGATAGATATAATGGTAAAAGGTTATTCTGATAAAATTGATATTATTTTTAAGGATAATGGGCCTGGTATTCCAGAAGAAATTATTTCCAAAATATTTGAACCATTTTACACCACAAAAGGAACAGGGCTTGGACTTTTTATAACAAAAAAGATTATAGAAAGACACAAAGGTAAAATTAAAGTGGAAAGTGAACCAGGAAAAGGGACATCCTTTTACATAAAATTCCCTATTTCCTGAAATAAGAACTTAAAATTCCCATCTTATTTCTGTATTTATTCACTGTCCTTGGAGAAATTTTAATTCCATAATCTTTCAATTTCTCAGATATTTCCCTATCAGAAAGCCCTTTTTCTTCTCTCAATATTTCCCTTATTTTCTCCTTTATATAATGCGAACTTATAGATGAAACTCCTGAAGAAAACAACTTTTTCACATTTATCAATCCTCTTGGTGTAAGAAGGTATTTTCTGCTGATGGCACGGCTTATAGTAGAGACACTCAATCCTGTCTTTTCTGCAATATCCTTTTCTTTCAGTGGAAGGAGTTTCCCTCCTTTAAAAAATTCTGTCTGATGATTGACAATCTCCTGGAAAATCCTGCATAGATTTTTATTCCTTTCCTCAATAATCTGTATTAAATTTTTTGCTTCTATAAATTTCTTTCTCATAAAATTTTTCCCAAGTCTTCCTTCTGAAAGGAGTTTTTCATAATATGAATTTATCCTTAATGATGGAATATAATCATTTTTCAAAACAACCTTAAATCCTTTTCCCTCCTGTATTACCTCCCCATCTGGAAATGGATAAAAAATATTCCCATTTTCTCCAATTCCTGAAACTGGATATGGATTCAATTTCTTCAATTTCTTTATCTCCTCTTTTATCTTTTCAACAGATACTTTTAATTTTGATGAGATTTCTGAATATTTCCTTTTAATCAATTCATCCCAGAATTGTTTTACTATCTGGAATGCAAGGCTACTTTCCCCTTCTTTCCTTCTGAGCTGTAAAAGCAGGCATTCCTGTAGATTCCTTGCCCCAATACCAGCAGGTTCAAGATTCTGAACAGCCTCCAGGGCTTCCTCCACTTTCTCTTCACTCACTTTAAGATTTTCTGCTATCTCTTCAAGAGGAATTCTCAAATATCCATCATTTTCAAGGTTTTCAATTATTATCTCGCCTATCTTTATTAAAGACTCTGAATCAACATTTATATGGAGTTGCTGGATTAGATTTTCCTTAAAAGAAGGTCTGCTTTCAGGTTCTTTTATAAAAGATATTTCTTCACCATAATATGTATCTTCCCTTTCAAGAAAGGGATTCTCTTCAACTTTTTCTTCAATGAAATTTTTAAGTTCAATAGCTGGAAGGGTGAGCAATTTAAGGAAAAGTTGCTGTCTTGGAAGAAGTAAAAATTTCTGTTCTATTCTATTTTCTATTCTGAGTTCCATAACCTGTCTTTCCCCCTCTCTGAAAAATATTATATAATTTTTCTCAAAATGGAAAAAGCAGATGTTGTAATAGTTGGAGGTGGACTTGCTGGTGTTTCTGCAGCGGTATCATGTGCAAAAGAAGGTGTGGATGTGATTCTTGTTGAAAAATATGGATTTCTTGGTGGACTTGCAACTTCCGGTTTCATTGGCCCAATCCTTGGACATACAATCCCATCCAAGAAAATCCCTATTATAAGGGGATTTGTTGAAGAACTTGTATATGAAATGCATAAAGAAAAGGCAAGTGTGAGTTTTGAAGAAAGTGTTGAAATTGGACATATACCTTTCAATTCTGAAATTATGAAACTTGTGCTTGATAGATTTATTAAAAAATACAGCATAAAACTTTTCCTCCATACAACTCTAATTGGGGTGGTTAAAAGGGGGAGAAAAATAAAAGGGATTAAAATTTACACAAAGAAAGGCATTGAAACGATAGAAGGCAAAATTTTTATTGATTCAACAGGAGATGGAGACTTGATATTTCTTTCAGGTGGGAAATATTATTTTGGAAGAAGACCGGATAGAAAAGTCCAGTCAATGGGAAATATGTTCAGGATATCAAATATTTGTGAGGGATGGGAGAAAGATAAAGAAAAGATTATGGAGGCGCTTGAGGAAGAGAGAAGAAAAGGTAATCTTTCAATCTATAATTCGCGAATCTTCAATAAGGGAAGCTGTTATGGAACGATTGATTTTACACCAAATATGACAAGATTTTCTGGAAATCCTTTATCTGTAAAAGACCTGACAGAAGGAGAAATTTTTTTAAGGGAACAGGCATACAGGATATTGAATATTTGTAAAGAAGTGTCTGAATATTTTAAAAATGCATATATCTCCTTTCCAGCCCAGATAGGGATAAGAGAAAGCAGAAGATTGAAAGGGCTTTATTCTTTAAACGAAAACGATATTCTTAAAGGGATTAAACATCCTGATGGGATTGCAAAATCTGCATACTGGATAGATATACACTGCCCTCTTGGAAGAACAAAAAATGTTCATCTATGTAAATCTGATTGCCCAACAGATAAACCATGCATAATGCTTGAAAAATACAGACATCTTCTTCCCACCTATCTATATCCACCAAATGACGATTATTATACAATACCTTACAGATGCCTTCTTTCAGTAAATATACAGAATTTACTTGCATGTGGAAGATGTGTCTCTGCAACCCATAAAGGAATATCAGCAATAAGAGTAATGGCTCCATGCATGGCAACAGGACAGGCAGCGGGTATAGCAGCTTCATTGTCGGTAAAGGAAAGGAAAAAACTTACAGAGATAGATATTGAAAGATTAAAAAGAAGGATAAGAAAACAAGGAGGTGATGTATGAAGGATATTTTAAAAGTGGAAGGTAAAAAAGCACTCATAACAGGTGGAACAAGTGGAATAGGAAGAGCAACAGCACTCCTTTTCCTTGAATTCGGGATAGATGTTGCAGCAAATTACAGTAAAAATGATGAAAAGGCAAAATCTCTTGTTGAAGAGGCAAAAGGAAAAAAGGGAAGATTGATAACTGTGAAGGGAGATGTATCTGATTATGAAACAGTTAGAAGAATAGTGGAAGAGGTAATAAAAGAATTTGGAACTATAGATTTTTTAGTCCATTCTGCTGGAATTCCAACTCCACAGCCTGATACACCTGAAAACTGGGATAAAGTAATGAGAGTCCATCTTTACAGCTGTTATAATCTTGAAAAATTTGTTGTCCCTGTGATGAAGGAAAAGAGAAGCGGTAAAATTGTGATTGTTTCTTCACTCTGTGCCCATTCAACAGGGAAAAATGCATATTCATGCTCAATGGCAGGTAAAATATGCTTTGCAAAGGGGCTTGCAAAAGAACTTGCTCCATTTAACATCAATGTTAATACTGTATCTCCGGGAACAATCTTTACACCCATGCTTGAATATATCCCTGAGGAAGAAAGGATAAAAATGACAAAAGAAAATATCCCTCTTTACCGCAATAAAGAAGGGTATCCAAAAGGAGAAGAAGTGGCTTCTGTCATACTTTTCCTTGTTTCAGACCTTTCACGCCATATTACAGGGCAGGATATAATTGTTGATGGAGGACAATTTATCCACTATTGAAATCATAAAATTT
>QNCF01000022.1 GCA_003644395.1 Candidatus Omnitrophota bacterium | reverse complement strand
CTTCTAAGCAGAGGGTTGCGCGTTCGAGTCGCGCCAGGCGCACTTACTCAAAATTATGGACGAATGTTTCTTCCATCCTGGAAGGCCTGCAGTTATAAGATGTAAACAGTGTGGAAAACCACTCTGCTCTCAATGCAGATATATCACTGAATATGGAATATTCTGTGGGGAAGATTGTGCAAAGAAATTTGAAATTTTTTACAAGAGAGTTGAGGAACTTGAAAAAAGAAGAAAACCTGAGAAGAAAGGGATAAAGGTAATAAGGGGTTTTATAAAATTCATAATATATCTCCTCATCCTTTACTTCATCTTCAGATTTTTAAAGGGATTTTTAAAATAGTTGACACTGCTTTTTATATTTTATATAATTTTTAAATGGGCCGTTAGCTCAACTGGTAGAGCAGGGCACTCTTAATGCCAAGGTTGCAGGTTCGAGTCCTGCACGGCCTATTCTTTTATTCTCCCTTTTTATTCTTTTTCTTCATCTCTTCCAGTTTTTTCAAATTTTCCTTTATCCTTTCTCCCATATCTATGACTTTTGCTCCTTCTGGAACTTTGAATTTAAACACGGAAGGGTCTATTTTTTCTTCTTCTTTTAAACGTTTGAATTCAACCAATATACCAGGTTCTTCTTTTGTCTGACCATACAGTTCAATCCTTTTGATATAATAATCTGGACTTACCCATATAACAGCCTTTGTGAAAAACGGTTTCTTTCCTTCAGATGGAATGGAAATTTCCTTTGTGAGGTTTTTTATCTCAAGAACATAAAATTTCTTTCCATTCTTTTGTTTTTCACTGAGGGAAATGTTCTTTGAAATCTTTTTAATATTTTCTGAAATGGATTTGAGAATTTTTTCTCTTATTTTCACAATATCCTGAGGTCTCTTCAAATCTTTCTTCTTTGGAAGTTTGGAAAAATCCATTACTGTAACTGTATTTGTCTTGCTCTGATATATCCAGAACTTCTTTCCATCAAACACCATAGTCTGTTTTATCGGTTCCGGCATCTTTGGGTCTGCAAATACCATCTCCATTCTGAATTTCTTTTCACCTATCCAGAACTTAACAGGTATTTTTATCATATTCCCCATCATCAACATACCCAATTCAACTTCACCACTTACATTTTTAAGGGAAACATACTTCTCCACAATCTTCTTGATAATCTCTTCCTTTTTACTTGTCTGGCAATAAGAAAATGAAGAAAATAATAATAAAACACCTACCAGAAAACTTACTATTTTTCTCATCTCCACCTCCTTTTTTCAAGTCCAATTTTATTATACACCAAAAATAAAAAATTTGAAAAAAATAATATTTTATAATAAACTTTTTCAAAAATGAAGAAGGATAAAATTTCTGAAATTATAAAATTGCTTAAGAAGGAATACCCTGAAGCAAAGACAGAATTGAAATTTGAAAATCCATTCCAGCTTCTCATTGCAACAATACTTTCTGCTCAGACAACCGATAATCTTGTAAATAAAGTTACAGAGAAACTGTTTAAGAAATATAAAAGTCCTCAGGATTTTGTTAAAGCAGGAGTTGAAAATTTAATGGAAGATATAAAATCAGTCAATTTTTATCGCAATAAAGCAAAAAATATAGTTAAAATGTGTGAAAAAATTATAAAAGAATATAATGGAAATGTACCACAATCCTTAGAAGAACTTGTTAAATTGCCTGGAGTGGCAAGGAAGACTGCAAATGTAGTCCTTTCCCAGGCATTTGGGAAGGCTGAAGGTATAGTGGTTGACACTCATGTAAGAAGAGTTTCTCAGAGACTTGGATTGACAGAAAATCAGGATTCTGAAAAGGTAGAGCAGGATCTGATGAATTTATTGCCCAAAAAGGAATGGATATCATTTCCCTTCAGATTAATCTTGCATGGTAGAAGAGTATGTAAGGCAAAAAATCCTGATTGTGAAAACTGTATCCTTAAAAAACTTTGTCCATCTTATAAAAAGTAATTTCTATTACCATGAAAAAAATTGAAATATTGCTTATAGCATTTTTAATATCAGGATGCACAATCACCATAGGGCCGAAGAAGAAATATCCTTCCAAGAAGAGAAATTATACATACCACATTGTGAGGAAAGGTGAAAATCTTTTCAGAATTTCAAAATATTATTATGATGGGAAGACTGTAGAAGAGATAAAAAGAGGAATAGAGAGGATAAGGAAAGCCAATAAAATGAAGGATTATAACATAAAGGTTGGGCAGAAACTTTTAATACCATATACCTCAAAACATCAACCCCCCTACCCTTTACTCCCACCAGCCAGTGATGAAAAGGTAAATGATAAAAAGATACCTGTTAAAAAGGAACCAATAATTAAAGATTTTATATGGCCTGCTGATGGAAAGATTATATGTGATTTTGGAGAACTCGGGAATAAGGGAATAGATTTACTCGTCAAACCAGGAAGTGAAGTATATGCAGTAATGGATGGGGAAGTTGTATGTGTTGCATTTACACAGAAATATGGAGAGACTTTAATTATAAAACATAAGAATAACATTTTTACTGTCTATGCACATGATATCAATATAAATGTAAAGGAAGGAGAAAAAGTAAAAAAGGGTCAGATTGTTGGAAAAATCAAGAGGGGAAGGAAGAAGAGATACTTACATTTTGAAATAAGGGAATCAGGTGAACCTGTTGACCCATTTTATTATTTACCAAAGAAGGAAAAATGAGGAAAAGGGAAGAATGGGAAAAAATAGAAGATGAGATTCTTGCTCCTTACAGTGTGAAAAGTTCACAAACTCTTGGGAGAAAGTATCCCGAAAAAGAACACGATTTCAGAAGTCCTTTCCAGAGAGATAGGGACAGGATTATACATTCAACAGCATTCAGAAGACTTGAATATAAAACACAGGTTTTCATTTACCACGAAGGAGATTACTACAGAAACCGCCTTACACATACAATAGAAGTACAGCAGATTGCAAGAACAATTGCAAGAATTTTAAGATTGAATGAAGACCTTGTTGAGGCAATAGCACTTGCTCATGATATTGGGCATACACCTTTTGGACATAAAGGAGAAGTTGCACTGAATGAATTGATGAAAGATTTTGGAGGATTTGAACATAACAGACATGGATTGAGAGTGGTTGACTGGCTTGAGAAAAGATACCCTGATTTTCCAGGGCTAAATCTCACATTTGAAGTAAGGGAAGGAATTATAAGGCACAAAACAATTTATGACACCCCTCTTGAAGGTGAAGAATTTGAAGAATTCAAAAAATTTACCTCACCATCTCTTGAAACACAGGTTGTAAATTTTGCAGATGAAATTGCATTTACAAGCCATGACCTTGATGATGGACTTAAATCAGGGATTATTTCAGAAGAAGAATTACATGACCTTGAGATATGGAAGGAAGTTGTTTCAGAGATAAGAAAGGATTTGCCAGCCGATATCAGAAGAGTCCAGGCTATAAGGAATCTCATAAATATTCTTGTTCTTGACCTTGTAAGAGAGAGTGAGAAAAATATAAAGGAGAAGAATATATCATCTATTGAGGATGTGAGGAAAAGCCCTCCCCTTTTAAGATATTCAGAAGCAATTTATAAAAAACATACTGAATTGAGAAAATTTCTGGAAGAGAAAATGTATTCCCATTACAGAGTTATAAGGATGGCTGAAAAGGCTTACAGGATAATAAGAGACCTTTTCTTTGCTTATAAAAAGGAACCAAGACAACTTCCCCCTCATATCCAGAAAAATTTGAAAAACGAGATACCTGAAAGGGTTATATGCGATTATATTGCTGGTATGACAGATAGATTTGCACTTGAAGAACACAGAAAGCTTTTTGATGCCACATCGCTTGTTTAAAAATGGAAAAGAAAAAATACTGGATATGCCTCAATTTTACAGGAATAAACCCTGTTAAAGTAAAAAAACTGCTTGAAGTTTTTGGAAATGTGGAGGAAATCTTTAAACTTTCTGAAGGAGAACTTAAAAAATACAGGATTGGAGAAAGGACTATTGAGAAGATAAAGAAATGGGAAAAGATACCATGGGAAAGAGAAATTGAAACTGCAGAATCTATGGGAATTAAAATCATTACATTTGAAGATGAAGAATACCCTCCCCTTCTTAAAGAGATTCCAGACCCTCCTTTTGTTCTTTATGTAAAGGGAAATTTAAATTTAAACTGTGAATATAATATTGCAATAGTCGGGACAAGAAACCCTTCAATTTATGGATTAAAGATGGCTGAAAAATTCTCATCAGAACTTGCATCTATTGGATTTACAATTGTAAGTGGACTTGCAAGAGGGATAGATACTCAGGCACACAGAGCTGCATTAAAAGTTGATGGGAAAACAATAGGAGTTCTCGGTTCAGGTTTTCTGCATCCTTATCCAAAAGAGAATGAAAAACTGATGGAGGAGATACTTGAGAATGGTGCTGTGGTGAGTGAATTTCCTTTAAATACTTTACCATTAAGAGAAAATTTCCCAAGAAGAAACAGGATAATATCAGGATTATCAAAAGGAGTGATTGTGGTGGAAGCAGGACAGAAAAGTGGAGCTCTGATTACTGCAAATTATGCAATAGAACAGAACAGAGAGGTATTTGCAATTCCAGGTCAGATAAACAGTTTAACATCTTCAGGGACACACAAACTTTTAAAGGAAGGAGCAAAACTTGTTGAAGATATTTCAGATATAATTGAAGAGATTTATCCGCAGATTGAATTTAAGAAAGAGCAAAAGAAGGTAAAAATTGAAGTAAACCAGGAGGAAAGAGAAATCCTTGAGATAATCAAAAAAGACGGAACACACATTGATGAAATATTTTCAAATACAGATATTCCACCATCAAGAGTAAACCAGATACTTTTAAATCTTCAGTTTAAAGGGTTGATAAAATTATTACCTGGAAAGATATACCAAAAACTTTTGGAAATTTCCAATTAAAATTGTAGAATTTTTAAAAAGGATGGGAGGTATTTAAAAAATGAGAGTATGGACAAAAATTGTAAATGGAATTTACATTTTAATGGGAGTTATATTATCAATTTCCCTCCTCTGCTTCTGGGCAAAACCAGAACTTTCAAAAACATATATCAATTTCTTATCAGCAAACCTGTCAAAAATTGGAATAATCAGCATGGTTGTTGTTCTTGTGGGAATTTTGTGGATTGTAAACTGGATTGATAATACTATCAAAATGAGAGCAATATCATTTGAAAATCCAGGTGGAAAGGTGAAAATCTCTCTTTCTGCAATTGAAGAATTCATAACATCCCGTATTTCAACTCAAACTTCAGGAGTAAAAGATGTAAAAGTTAAAACTTCCATCAGTCCAAAAGGGCTTGAAACTTTTATAACTCTAAAACTTGAAGGAGGATTGAATATTCCGGATACTTGCGCAAATGTTCAGGAACTGACAAAAAGTTATCTGCAGAATGTAGTCGGTGTTGAGAGGGTCTCTTCTATCCAGGTTTATGTATCAAATATTATACCTGAAGAATCCCAGACGGAGGAGGAAGTTGAAGAAGAAAAAACTCCAGAAGATTAAAAGAATTATTGGAGAAAGTATAAAGTTAAAGGAGAAACTCCTTTCTGAAAGGAATATTGAAAAAATTTTTTCTGCCTGTGAAATAATCTGTGATGCTTTAAAAAAGAATAAAAAGGTTCTTCTATGTGGAAATGGTGGCAGTGCTGCAGATTGCCAGCACTGGGCAGGAGAGATGGTTGGTAGATTTAAAAAGGAAAGAAATCCATATAAGTTCATATCACTCACAACAGATACTTCAATTATATCAAGCATAGCGAATGATTATGATTTTAAGGAAGTATTTAAAAGGCAGGTTGAGGCACTGGGAGAAAAAGAGGATATCCTTATCTGCATATCAACATCAGGGAAATCAGAAAATGTAATTGAAGCAGCAAAGAAAGCAAAAGAAAAAGGGATGAAGGTAATATCTTTAACAGGGAAATCACCAAATCCACTCTCAAAAATTTCTGATATAAATCTATCTGTCCCTTCAAATAATACACCGAGAATCCAGGAAAACCACATCCTTTTAATCCATATCCTTTCCCAAATTATTGAAGATTCTTTATGCAAATGAAAATAAAAAATCTTTCTGAATTGAAAAATATTATCTCAAAATTGAAAAAGGAAGGTAAAAAAATTGTATTTACAAATGGGTGTTTTGATATTCTCCACATAGGACATATAAGGTGCCTTAAAGAAGCAAAAAAACATGGAGATATTCTTGTTGTTGGTCTGAATAGTGATTCATCTGTAAGGAGACTTAAAGGTGAAAACAGGCCTTATATAGAGGAGAAAGAGAGAGCAGAGATAATTTCATCTCTTGAGATGGTGGATTATGTTATTATTTTTGATGAAGATACACCTTTAAAGATAATAAAGGAATTGAAGCCAGATGTAATTGTTAAAGGAGGAGATTATAAAGAAAAAGATGTTGTTGGTGGTGATTTTGTTAAAAGGTATGGTGGGAAAGTTGTAATTGCTCCTCTTGTTAAGGGAAGGTCAACAAGTTTGCTGGTGGAGAAAATAAAGAAAAATGGATGAAATTTTCAGGATAATTGATGCAAATTTTAACAGGGTAAGGGAGGGATTAAGAGTTGTGGAGGACGGAATAAGGTTTTTGATTGAGGACAAAATTTTGATGAAAAGATTGAAGGAATTCAGACATAAATTTACAGATACTGTTGTTTCAAATTATCCATTAATTGGAAAATACAGAAGGGCAAGTGAGGATATCGGGAAAAAAGAGAAAGTTGAAAGAAGTGATTTTAAAAGAATTATAGAGAGAAATTTATCGCGTATAGGAGAGGGTTTAAGGAGTCTTGAAGAATATTCAAAAATAAAAAATGTGCATGTTTCAGAAAAATTCCACAATTTAAGATTTGAATTCTATGAGATTGAGAAAAATATCAGAATTTTAATAAATAAAAAGAAAATACCAGTGCCATTCCTTCAGGTCATTTTAAATCTTAAAGATAACAGAGATATTTTTCCCCTTGCAGAAAAGGTTATAAAAGGGAAGCCAGATATTATCCAGTTAAGATATAAAGGAGAAAGAGACAATTATTTCCTTAAAGTTGCTTTAAAATTGAGAAAAATGATACCAGAAGATATATTTTTCATTATAAACGACAGAATAGATATATGCCAGATATGTAAAGCCGATGGTGTCCATCTGGGAGAAAATGATATTCCCTTAAAATATGCAAGAGAAATAATACCTGAAAAAATAATAGGAGTTACATGCTCAAATCTCACCTCAATTAAAAAGATATCAAATGAAAATCCAGACTATATTTCAATCGGTGCAATTTTCCATTCAAAGACAAAACCAGAAAAAAAGGTTGTCGGTCTGGACATCTTGACTTTAGCATCCAAAAAAATTAATATACCTTTAGGAGGAATAGGAGGGATAAATAAAGAGAATGCAGAAGAAGTTATAAGGGCAGGAGCTGACGGAGTTTCCGTTATCTCTGCCATTGAGAATTCAAAAAATCCAGAAAAAGATATTAAAATTATTAAAGAAAGGATAAAGAGAGAATGGACAAAAATCCACAAAAACAGCCACCACCAAATGTAATAAAAATCCTTTTTTTCTGGATATTGATAGGTTTTATTCTCATATCCCTTGCGCGTTTCTCATCAATTGAAGGGAGAAGGAAAGAACTGATATATAGCGATTTTCTGGAAAAGGTTGAGAATAAGGAAATAACCGGAACACTTGTAATAAAGGAAAATACAATTTATGGGCAACTTAAAGACGGAACAAAATTCAAAACTTATAGACCTGAAGATTCAGAACTTTTCAAACTTCTTAAAAATAACCATATCCGATTCAAGGTGGAACCAAGTCCAAGTTTCTGGTCAAACCTTTTCATCTCAACATTACCTGTTATACTCCTTGTTTTTCTTTTCTGGTTTATGATTTACAGGCATGTTACATCTGAAGGAAATAGAGTGATATCTTTTGCGAAAAGCAGACCAGCAATCCCAAATCCAAAAAATAGAGTCACATTTTCAGATGTTGCAGGATGTGAAGAGGTAAAGGAGGAATTAAAAGAAATTGTTGAGTATTTGAAAAATCCAAAGAAATTCCAGCGTCTTGGAGGCAAAATACCAAAAGGAGTCCTTCTTATTGGACCTCCAGGGACAGGAAAAACACTTCTTGCAAAAGCAGTTGCAGGTGAAGCAAATGTTCCTTTCTTAAGTATGAGTGGTTCTGATTTTGTTGAAATGTTTGTTGGAGTTGGAGCAGCAAGGGTAAGAGATTTATTCAGACAGGCTAAAAAATTAAGTCCATGCATTGTCTTTATTGATGAGATAGATGCAGTTGGAAGGCAGAGATTTGCAGGACTTGGTGGTGGACATGATGAAAGGGAACAGACATTAAACCAATTACTTGTTGAAATGGATGGTTTCCAGACAGATGATGCAATAATAGTTATGGCAGCAACAAACAGACCCGATGTTCTGGACCCTGCCCTGACAAGACCTGGAAGGTTTGACAGAACAATAGTTGTCAATCTTCCAGATATTAAAGAAAGGGAGGAAATTTTAAAAGTCCACACAAGAAATAAGCCACTTGCTGAAGATGTTGACCTTAAAGTTCTTGCAAGGGCAACCCCTGGACTTTCAGGAGCAGACCTTGCAAATATAGTAAATGAAGCAGCTCTTCTTGCAGCAAGGAAAAATAAAGATAAAATAGAAATGAGTGATTTTGAAGAAGCAAAAGATAAAGTTCTTATGGGAGTTGAGAGGAAAAGTCTTGTTATAAGTGAGGAGGAGAAAAAGGTTATTGCATACCATGAAGCAGGTCATACTCTTGTCCAGAAATCCCTTCCTGAAGTTTACCCTGTACATAAAGTAACAATAATTCCAAGAGGAAGAGCACTTGGAATTACTCATATATTGCCTGAGAAAGACAGATTCATAGAAAGCAATACATATTACAAAAATACAATCTGCGCACTTCTTGCAGGAAGAGCAGCAGAAAAAATTGTCTTTGGTAAAATGTTTACAGGCAGTGAAAATGATCTGAAACTTGCAACAGAACTTGCAAGGAAGATGGTATGTGAATGGGGAATGAGTGAAAGACTTGGCCCTATAAGTTTTAAACAGCATGAAGCAGTATTTCTCGGAAGAGACCTTGTCCAGCAAAGAGAACACAGTGAAGTAACAAGCAGAGAAATAGATGAGGAGATAAGGAGGATTGTTGAAGAAGGAGAAAAGAAAGCGGAAGAAATATTGATGAAAAATAGAGAGAAACTTGACCTTCTTGCTAAAACACTCCTTGAAAAGGAAACCTTAACCTCTGAGGAAATAGATGAAATACTGGGGATAAAAAAAGATGGAAAAGAAGAAAATAGAGAAAGCAATAAGAATGCTTCTTGAAGGTATTGGAGAAAATCCTGACAGAAAAGGGTTAAAGGAGACACCGAAAAGAGTTGCTGAAATGTGTGAGGAGATATTTGGAGGGTTAAATCAGGAACCAAAAAAGATTATTGGAAAAATATTCTATGAAGATTATAATGAACTCGTCCTTGTAAAAGATATCCCCTTATTCTCAATGTGTGAACACCACCTTTTACCATTCTTTGGAAAAGCACATGTAGCATATCTTCCAGATGGTAAAAGAGTTATTGGAATAAGCAAAATAGCAAGACTTGTTGATGTATTTGCAAGAAGACCGCAACTCCAGGAAAGATTAACAAACCAGATTGCTGATACTTTAATGGAGGTATTAAATCCACAGGGAGTTATGGTTATAATAGAGGCAGAACACCTTTGCATGATTATGAGAGGGATTAAAAAGATGGGAAGCAAGATAACAACATCTGCAATGAGAGGAATTTTCTTAAGGGATATAAGGACAAGAACAGAGGCACTCAATCTTATAATGGCAAACAGAAATTTTAAATAATCAACTTGCCTTTTATTTTATCCTTCTCCATCCCTTCCAGTTTAACTTTCAGAATTTTATTTTTCAAATCATTTTCAGAATCTATCAAAACAGGCAGATAATTTCCTGTATAACCGCTCCATTTACCTTCCCTTTTCCTTTCTATAAGGACTTCCTGGATACTTCCAATAAATTTTTCCTTAACTTTTTCAGAAACTTCCTTTGCCAGTCTATCAAGAATTAGAAATCTTTCCCTTTTAACTTTCTCATCAACAAAGAATTTTTTTAAATTTTCAGCAAAAGTATTTTTCCTGAGACTGAATGGAAAGATATGGACTTTCAGAAATTCCAATTCTTTTATAACATTGCAGGTAAGTGAAAAATCGTTATCTTCTTCTCCAGGAAATCCAACCATTACATCTGTTGTGAAAGTAACATCTTCCATCTTCTTCCTTATCTTTTCAATTTTTTCCATGTAATCTGCAATTTTATATCTTCTTCTCATTAATTTTAAAATTCTGTCAGAACCGCTCTGTAAAGGGATATGGAAGTGGTGGCAGAATTTCTCATTATTTGAAAGTGAATCAATCAACTCATCATCTATGTGGAACAATTCTATTGAACTTATCCTTATTCTTTTAACCCCTTCAATTTTTGAAATTCTCTCTATTAAATCTTTAAGCCTTTCACCTGTATCCTTTCCAAAAGAGCCAAGGTCAACACCTGTAAGGACAAATTCTTTATATCCATTTTCAGAAAGGACTTTTATCTCATCAACGATCTCTTCTATCAATCTGCTTCTAACACGGCCTCTTACAAACGGTATAATGCAATATGAACAGAAATTTTCACATCCATCTTCTATCTTAATAAATGCTCTTGTATGTCCTGAAAAATATGAAATACTTTTTACTTTCTTTTCAAAGTAAGAATTGAAAAGGAAATCTTTTTCAAAGACTTTCACAGATGGGAATTCTTTTATTATCCTTTCCCTCTCTTTATTCACCCAGCAGCCTGTTATCCAGACTTCTTTCCCATTTCTCAAAAGTCTTCTTACAATATTTCTGCATTCCTTTTCCGCTTTTGAAGTAACACAGCAACTGTTCAAAACACCTATATTGAAATCTTCGTCATCAGAAATTAAAAAACCATTATTTAAAAAATTTTCTCTGAGAAGCTGGGATTCATACTGGTTGACTTTGCAACCGAGAGTGAAAATTCTGACTTTTTTCATTCAATACTCATACTTTCAATCTCAAGACGGGCAAGAAGGTAAGAAATTGTGGATTCTGCTCCCTGATTTCTGTTTACTCCCGAAGGAAGGAGACCATCAAAACATCCACCTGTTACAGGGTCGTATAACATCTCCCCTTTAAGATTTCTTCCAAGGAACCAGTCAAAACATATAAGTGCAAGGCGGTAATATTCCTCTTTTCCAAGAATTCTATAAGCATGTAAGAGCATCTCTGTCATACAATATGCTTCTATTGGTTGCTGGTCATAAATTGCCCTCTTCCCTCCTTTTCTGTACCATCCTTTATTCCCAATTGGAACAAATCTATTATTTGAAATTGTTACACTTTTCAAAAATTCAAGAGATTCAACACCAACCTCTTTATATTTCTCATCTTTAACAACCCTGTATGCTAAAAGAAGGGAAAGCGGGAGTTTTGCATTTGCATAGGTCATTGTCTCCTCAAACCATTTCCATTTATCATCAGCATTTGAATTATAAGCCTCAACGATTGAATCTGCGAGTTTTACAATCTGTTTTTTAACTTCATCAGATGGTTTTATTTTGTGGTAATAGAAAAGTCCCTGAATACATAAAGCCTTGCCTCTGAGGAAGGATAATCTCTTTATCTGTTTAAATACATCGGAAAATATCTGTTTTGCTGCCCCTTTTATATTTTCATTAACAAACTCTGATGAAAGTAGATAACCCAAAGCCCATATTACTCTTCCAAATGTATCATCAGGACATTCACTATCAAGGAAATTCCTCTCATAACTCAAAAGATTATGGAACCATCCATTTGATTTTTGCATATAATAAATGAAACTCAGATATGTATTTATCAATCTCAAACTCGTCTCATCCTGGTAAAGATTATAATGTTTTGTCGCAACCACAAGTGCTCTTGCATTATCGTCAAGGGTATAACCTGTTTTTCTGTCAGCCATTGAAAACTTTGCATGCTGAATAATTCCAACATCATCAGTCAATGTTTCCAGATGAGAAAGTTTTATCGGTAAAAGCCTGTCTTCAAAATAAGTTCTCTTTACCTCATTCCTTCCTGCACTTGTCCTTGAGAATAAAGTAAGGTATTCCCATGCAACCTGTGGCCATATCATTCTCTGACCAAGTTTATATGCTTCCCTTTCAAGTTGTTTCTTCTTTTCAGAATCTCTTATAAGATTTATTACACTTTCTGCAATTTCACCAGGGCTTCTGAAATTGACAAGAATTCCTCTCTTTCCATTTTCAAGAACATCCTTGGCATAAAGGAAAGGAGTGGAGATAATTGCTTTACCACATCCAAGAGCGTATGAAAGAGTTCCACTTGTAATCTGGTTTGGATTAAGGTAAGGTGTTATATAAATATCTGTTGCCTCAAGAAATTCAAGGAGTTCCTCAAGAGAAAGGAATTTATTATAAAATTTCACATGTTCAGATACACCCAATCTTTCCGCTTCACTCTTTAAAAACTCTCTATAAGCCTCCCCTTCATATTTTTTAACATTCGGATGAGTCACACCAACAATAAGGTAAACGACATTTGGATATCTTGATAAAATTTCTGGTAAAGCATAAATAACATATTCAAGCCCCTTTCCTCTGCTCAGAAGACCAAATGTTGAAAGAGTAATATAAGGGGAGAGATTTAACTTTTCCTTTGCAAACTGTGGTGGTCTTAAATAAACGAAAGGAACCCCATGGTAAATCATCTCTATCTTTCTCTTACTTATTCCATAAAATTCCTTTAAAATCTCCCTTCCAATATTTGTCATAACAACAACATAGGATGAAAGATTACATATCTCCCTTAAAATTTTTCTTATTTCAAGAGAGGGATTTGGAATGATTGTATGGAGTGTTGTAACAGCAGGTTTTTTAAGGTTTCTCATCAATTCAAGTATATTTTCTCCCCAATTCCCACCAAATAATCCAAATTCATGCTGTATGCTCACAACTTCCACATCTGACTCATTGATAAATTTAGCCGCATCTCTGTAATCCTCCTTCTCCTCCATTCTTATTACTTTAACCACCTCTTCAGGATAATCATAATTCTCGTCACTTCTATTAATTGCTATTGCAATTGAAGATACAAGTGGATTGTATTCATCTATATTCACAAGAAGGTCATTTGTAAATGTAGCAATACCGCATGGTTTTGGTGGATAAGTGGATAAAAAGCAAATCTTCGGTTTATAAATACTGTATTCTGTGGGTCTGAAATGTGTAATTTTTTCTTTTGTCCTCATTAACCCTCCATTTTCGTAAAAGGCAGAAGCAGACTTTTATCAGCAATGAATGAATTTCTTATTCTGCAATTTTCTCCAATAATAACTTCTTTCCCGATCACTGAATTTGATATTTCGCTGTTTTCCCCTATAACAACATTTTCAAATATGATGGAATCCTGAATAACTGCTCCATCTTTAATATGACATCCATCTCCAGCAATCACATTCCCTTTTATAACCACACCATTTCCAACTATACAGTTTTTACCTGTTATCAATTTACCATCAACTTTTACATCTTCGGAAATAGTTGTATTTTCTCCTTTCTCAATATTTTCATCTTTCGGTTCATATGCAAGTTTTATCTTTCCATTCAAAACATCAAAATTTGCCTTCATGAATTTATCTGTTGTTCCAACATCAAGCCAGTAGCCACTATGTAAAAATGCATACATCTCCTTGCCTTT
>QNCF01000021.1 GCA_003644395.1 Candidatus Omnitrophota bacterium | reverse complement strand
ATTGGTGGAATAGGAATGAGCGGACTTGCAAAATTACTCATTGAGAAGAAAAAGAAAATATCAGGTTCAGATAAAGAATATACACCAATTATAAAAAAACTGGAAAGGAAAGGTGTGAAAATTTTTATAGGACAGAAAGAGGAAAATATAACGCCCGATATCCAGCTTGTTATATACTCTCATGCAATCCTTCCTGACAATCCTGAATACAGGAAAGCTGTTTCACTTAAAATCCCGCTTCTCAGTTATCCTGAAGCTCTGGGACTTTTCACAAGAGAAAAAAGGACAATAGCAGTGTCCGGAACACATGGAAAAACCACTGTATCTTCCCTTATTGTTTCAATATTAAGTGAAGCTAAAATGTCTCCATCATTTGTTATAGGAGGGGAAATTATAGGGAAGGGAAATTCTCAGACAGGGAAAGGAGAATTTCTTGTAATAGAGGCATGTGAATATAAAAAATCATTCCTTAATTATCTGCCTGAAATAGGAGTTATTAATACAATAGAAGAAGACCATCTTGACTTTTATAAAAATTTAAAGGAAATAAAGGAAGCATTCTGTAATTTCTGTAAAAATGTAAAGAGATTTATAGTCGGATGGGAAGAGGACAGGAATGTGATGGATGTTATAAAAAAGTCCAGGAAAGAAAATATCACATTTGGAATTGAAAAAGGAGATGTAAGGGCAGAAAAAATAAATTTCTTTAAGAATAAAACAACTTTTGAGTGTATATATTTTGGAAAATCTCTTGGTAAGGTTTCGCTTAAAATTAATGGATACCACAATATTTTAAATTCCCTTTCTGCTATTTCTGTTGGACTTGGACTTGATATTCCCTGGAAATTTATCAAAAATGGAATTGAGAGATTTAAAGGTGTGCATAGAAGATGTGAAATTGTGGGAAAGGTTAATGGAATAACAATAATTGATGATTATGGGCACCATCCAACAGAGATTAAATGCACATTATCAGCTTTAAGAAACATTTATCCCGAAAACAGAATTATAGTTGTATTTCAGCCTCACCAGTACAGCAGGACAAGGTTTTTACTTGAGGACTTTGCCTCATCATTCAGGGATGCAGATAAAGTTATTGTTCCGGATATTTATTTTGTCAGAGATTCACTGAAGGAGAAAAAACTTGTAAATGCAGAAATTCTTGTTGATAGAATCAGAAAAAATGGGAAGGAAGCACTTTATTTGCCAACATTCAAAGAAATAATTTTTTATCTTAAAGAGATTGTGAAAAAGGGGGATGTTGTTCTTACAATAGGAGCAGGGCCTGTTTATAAGGTTGCTTATGGACTTTTAAAAATTCTTGAAAAATGAAAAAATTAATTCTTTCAACAAAAGAAATTTATGAGATAGATAGATTAACAGAGGAAAAATTTGGAATAAGCCACCTTATTCTTATGGAAAATGCAGGAAGGAGTGTGGCAGAAATTGTAAAAAATATTTTTGGAGATTTGGAGGGGAAGAAAATAGCTGTAATCTGTGGAAAGGGGAACAATGGAGGTGATGGTTTTGTTGCTGCAAGATATCTTTTTAACTGGAAAGCAGATGTGAGAGTTTATTTTAAAGGTGATCCAAAAGAGTATAAAAAAATTTCTTTTACAAATTTTAATATTTTGTGTAAAATGGGAATAATGTTATTTGAATGGGAAAAGATAAAAAAAGAAGAACTGGAAAAAATGGATTTGATAGTAGACGGAATTTTTGGTATAGGTATTAAAGGAGAGGTGAAAGGGAGAGAGAAAAATTTGATTAAAATGATAAATGAGAGTAAGAAGAAAATAGTAAGTATTGATATACCTTCAGGTCTTGATGCAGATACAGGAAAGATACTTGGAGAGGCAGTGAAGGCGGATGTCACAGTAAGTTTTGGATTTGGGAAAAAAGGTTTTTATACAGGAGAAGGCCCTTCTGTATGTGGTAGAATAGAAATAGTTGATATAGGTTATCCGAGGTTTTTCTATGAAAAATATAATTAAGATAAGCATAATACTTTGGGGATTTGGAATTCTGTGTTATGGTAGTTTAAAGAATGGCGAAATAGATACTTTCAAATATGGGACAGAAAGAGAAAAGATTGCACTTCTTGAAAAATTAATATTGACAAACAATAAAATTTACCTTCCAGAAATAGGGAAATTACTTGATGACCCTTCCAGGGAGGTCAGAAGTAAGGCAGTATACACACTTTTAAAAATAGGAGATTCTACCTGTATACCTTACTTCAAAAAAGCATTCAGAGATAGCTGGTGGCAGGTAAGGCTTTATGGTATGGAAGGGCTTGTAAGATATGGAGGAAAGAATGTAATAGATGAATTTATAAATGGTCTTGATGATTCTTACTGGAAAGTAAGATATTACGCTGCAATAGGACTTGGGAAATATGGAGATGAAAATGTGATTGAGGATTTAATAGAACATATTAATGATGAGAATATAATGGTGCAGGAAGAGATTCTCTGGGCTTTAAACAGGATACTCTGGAGAGATGAAGCAAAGGCAAAATTTAAAAGATTATCCGAAAGCAAAGTAAATTCTGTTTTTGAAAAAGTTGGAAGTAAAAGTGAATCAATAAGAATCAGAACAATATGGGTAATTGAAGCATCAGAGGATGTAAGAGGGATACCCTATCTTATAAAACTTCTTGGAGATGAAAGCAAAGAGGTGAAGATAAGGGCAATATGGGCTCTGGAAAAATTGAAAGCGAAGAATGCAGGTTATGCAATTGAGGCTCTCCTTGAAGACCCTTCTGTCAAGGTGAAGATTGAATCTATAAAAGCATTGAGCAGATTGAAATCAGAAGAAAGCATTGAAGGTCTTGTAAAGAAATTGAAAGACCCTGATGAAAATGTGAGAATCTATGCTTTATGGGCTCTGGAAAGATTTAAAAATCCACTTACTTATGATGGAATTGTTAACTGTTTAAAAGACCAATCCAGGAAAGTGAGGGAATATGCAATTAAGGTAATTGAAGAACTGAATGATAAGAACTTTATTCCTTTCCTTAAGAAAATTGTAAGTGATGAAAATACTGATATTGAAGCAAAATTAAGTGGATTGAAACTTCTTGGAAAGATTGGAGATGAAGAGACAGGAAAATTTCTTCTCAATCTTACAAGATGTGAAAATCCTGCGGTGAGAAAAGGTGCTGTTGAAGCACTCTTTATGATTGATAAATTCAATCCTGATTTTCTGAAACAGTTATGTTTTATGGAAAGTTTTGACCCTGATTGGAGAGTTAGAAAAACATCTTCACGCCTTCTTGCAAAAGTAATAGGAGAGATGGAAAATATGGTCAGCAGTTCTGAAGAGAAGGAGAAAGTTCTCCAGATTGTTGAATCTCTCCAGCAGGCAAGAAATTTAAGAAGATTGCTGAAAAGTATGGCTGAGAGTGAATATCCTGAATTGAGGGAAAAAATGGTTGAGTTATGTCTGAAAAAGCCATATCCAGAACTTTCAAAAAATCTGAGAGAGATGTTTGAAGAGCCTGATATAGTTCTCAAAAGGAAAGTTGCACTGGTATTGGGGGAGATAAAAGATAAAAAAGCAATTCCTCTTTTAAAGAATGGATTGAAGAGTTATGATACTGAACTGCAGTTGAACTGTGCATATGCTCTTGCAAAAATGGGAAGAAGGGATGGATTGCCCATAGCACTTAATCTTTTGAGAAGTGATAATGTTGAATTCCAGAAAAGGTCAGCAGAAATACTTGCACTTTTAAGGGATAAGAAAACTTCAGATATTTTACTTAAAAAATTGGCTAATTCAGAACTTGAAGTAAAAGTTGTCTGTGCATGGGCTCTTGCAAGGATGGGAGAAATAAAGGGAGCTGAACTTCTTGTAAAACTTTCTGAGGAAAACATAGAACCTGTCAGAACATATGCAAACCAGTATCTCTCAGACCCATCTATTCCATATTATATAAAAGCGAAAATTCCAAAATTGAGGGAGGAATTTAGAAGAAGCAGAATTGGAATTATAGAGATATCGCCAAAAATTGCTAAAGCATACCATGTTGATGGAGTAATTATTATAGATGGAAAGGATGAGGACAGGTTCTGGAAGATAATAGAAAAGGAAGATAATTTCCTTACTATTGATGAGAAAGTAAATTCTGATTATCAGACAAAGGTTGGGATAGGGTATGATGATAAGTATATTTACTTCCTGTTTATATGCGAAGACCCGGATACATCACAGATTGAACTTAAAAGCAGAGACTTCATTACTGTTTCAATAAATCCAAAGAATTCGTTTAAAGAATGGTATCAATTTGTTGTCCATCCTCTTGGGGTTGTGAATTACTCATATATCTGGAAATTTTATAAAGATGATGAACCTGAAAAGAAATGGGAATCTTCATGGAAGGTTAAAACCTCTGTTGAAGAGGATAGATGGATTGCTGAAATTGCAATACCTCTGAGTGATTTGAAAGTTGATAAAATTACTTCTGGAACAAAATGGGGTATTAATTTTCACAGGGATTCAGAAAGAATTCCTCCTTCTACATGGACAGGGAGGATAGATAATCCTGAACAGTTTGGAGTTTTAATTTTTGAGTAAAAATGAAAAGACTTATTATTTTTCTATTTGTAACTTTTAGTTTTGCTTTTGCAAAAGGTAACTGGTTTGATAGAAATAAGGAACTGGAAGTAATCTTTCCAGATAAGGTGTGGAAATTTATTGAGAAGGCAGATTTGTTGATAAAGAAGGGAAGAGTGGAAGATGCTGATTATTGTCTCAGGGTAGCAAAACACCTCACTGACCAGGCAAGACCTTTCAAACCAGCAGACTGGCCAAAGGGATGGCCAAAAGATGAAGAGGCAATGAAATTTCTTAAATATGCAACTCCAGATGCTTATATCGACAGAATTATAGGTGATTATGCATACTCTCAGGGGAAAAATAAAGAGGCGATAAAATATTTCCATAACTATCTTCAGAAATCAATTATTCCTGATTCATCTTATATGATGAAACTTGCAACAATTTATGAAATGGAAGGGCTGTGGAAAGATGCTCTTATTCTTTACAGAGATCTTCTGCACTGTCTGGAGACAGAGAATTTCCATGGAACAAAATACAGTGCAAATTATGTGATGAGAAAGATGAAAAATATTGAGCTCAAGATAAAGAAACCATGGATACTTGTACTGGATGTATCATTTATGAATGTCCCACCATTTTTGCATAAGGATTTTTCATCCCTTTTCTCAAAAGAAATAAAAAATTGTAAAAAAGTAAAAATCATACCTGAGGAATCACTTATCAGAATTATGGAAGAAGAAAAGTTAACTTTAAAGGATCTGGAAAATGAAGATGAACTTTCAAGAATAGGTAAGATGCTTAATGCTTCTTATGTGGTAAAAAGTATTCTTGCAAAGGCAAATAGAGAATATATTTTCCAGGTCAGAATATTCAATGTTGATGAGAAAAAATGGTTTGAAGATTATGAATACAAAACAGAAGATTTCAGAAACTTCCCCAATTATATCAAAAGATTTGTGTATGAATTTGAAAATGAAAAAATCCCTGAGGATTTATGGCTTCCTTTTAAAAAGATAAGATGGAATTATGAGACAGATGGAGAGATATTGAGCCTCAAAATATCAAAAGGTTGTGAAAGAATAATATGTGGATGTGAGAGTGGTTCTGTTTATATATTTAACAGGGATGGGAAAGTTTTGAAGAGATTCAGAATGAAGGACAGGATTGTGAAAGTTGGGGTCTCTCCAGATGGTAAGTTCTTTGCCTGGGGGACTCTTGAAGGGAAAATTTATTTTACAGATTTGTTTACTTTAAAATCCAAAAAAATAGGGAATTTAATAAGAGGAATAGGTATTTGCAAAAATGGTAAATTTTTCACATTTGCTGTAAATAATCGTGTTTACTATGCTGATAGGAAAGGAGAAATATTCTGGGAGAGAGAATTTCCTTTCTGGGTTTCTGCTGTGGAGATTTCTCAGGATGGCAGGGATGTTTATATTGGCGGTGAAAATGGAGAGATTGTGAATATAAATGAGGAAGGGAATATTGTATGGAGTAAGAGGGGAAGGAATAAGATAATCAGAATAAAATTTTCTCCAGATGAAAAATTTTTAAGTTTTGAAGATATAGATGGAAATACAGTTGTTTTTGATAGAAATGCAAGAAAAATGGCAGAACTTGTCCCCGGAAGTGAGAAGAAATTTACTTCATTTTCATCAGAACTCCTTCAATGTCTGACAGGTAAAAGAGGGAATTTCTTCTATTTCCTTTCTCCATCTGAAGATAAAGTGTGGAAATATGAAGTGGAAAGAAAAGTCAGTTTTATTGAATCAACACCGAAAGGGAAAGAAGCAATAGCTGCTGAAGGGAAAAACTTATTCTTCATTTCAATTGAGTGGAAATGAAAAAAACAGGGAGTGTATATCTCCCTTTACATAGAGGAAAGATCCCTCCATATCTTTTTTCTCTCATGAAAAACCTTGGAAGGGAGATTGTTCTTCAGATTATAGAAAGGTATGGAACAGAGGAATTTTTAAGAAGATTATCCCATCCTGTATGGTTCCAGTCGCTTGGATGCCTTCTTGGTTTTGACTGGCATAGCAGTGGTCTTACAACTGCCACACTTTCTGCATTGAAGGAGGCAATATCTCCACTTTCTCCAGATATAGGATTATTCATAACTGGTGGGAAGGGAGAAAAAGGGATTGAGACACCGAAAGAAATAGAATACTGGTCAGATAAAAGTGGAATTGATGGAGAAAGACTGATTTACTGTAGCAGAATGACAGCGAAAGTTGACAATGTTGCTTTACAGGATGGATATTCAATATACCAGCATTTTTTTACTTTTGATGAAAAAGGAAGATGGGTGGTTATACAGCAGGGGATGAATCCCTCATTTTCCATGGCAAGAAGATACCACTGGATATGGGAAGGTTTGAAAAGTTTTATAGATGAACCACATAAGGGAATATGTGGAAAAAGGGAGAAAGAAGTTCTTAATCTTGTTGCAGATGAGAGTAAGGAATGCAGAGAGTCAATTGTAAATATGCTGGAGGAGAAAAATGAAATTTTGAAATTCATCCATAATGCAAGAAATATAAAATTACCAGAAAGACACCAGATTTTCTGGAGAAATACCGATGAAAGGAGGCTGGAAAAGGTATTTCTGGATATAATTGAAAAGAAAGTTAAAGATTTTGAAACACTCATAGGGATAAGAGGAGTTGGCCCAGTAACAGTGAGGGCTCTCGCTTTAATATGTGAAATAATTGAAGGGAAAAGACCAAGTTACAAAGACCCTGTAAGATACACATTTGCACATGGTGGAAAAGATGGACATCCATTCCCTGTGAAAAGGGAAGTATATATTGAGTCAATAAATTTTTTGACTGAAGTTTTGAAAAATTGTAAAATCCCACCATTGGAGAAAGAAAGGAAATTGAAAAAATTGGCAACATTACTTCCTGATTAATAAGGAGGGAAAAATGATAAAAGTTGGAATTCTTGGGGCTGGATTTATGGGTAATATGCATGCCACAGTCTATTCCCTTTTTCCTGATGTTAAAATTGGTGGAATTGCAGATATAAGAGGTGAGAAAGCAAAAGCACTTGCTCAGAAATTCAATACCATCCCGTTTTATAATCCTGATGAACTTTTAAAGAGAGAAGATATAACAATAATTGATATATGCCTTCCAACATTTCTCCATAAAGAATATGTGATAAAAGCTGCAGAGTTGAAGAAGGACATTATATGTGAAAAACCGATAGCTCTTACAGTGGAAGATGCAGATGAAATGATAAAAGCATGTAAAGAAAACAGAGTGAGATTTATGGTTGCTCATGTTATAAGATTCTGGCCAGAATACAAATTTCTGAAAGAAATATATGATAGAGAAAAGTATGGTAAACTTCTTACAATAAACTGTCAGAGATTTTCTCCAGCACCTACATGGGGATGGGAAAACTGGATTCTTGACGGAGAAAAATCAGGTGGTGCAATAATAGACCTCCATATACATGATACAGATTTTGTACTTTATCTGACAGGGAAAAAACCGAGTAAGATTTATTCAAAAGGTGAGAAGAAGGGGAATACTTTTGTCCATATCTCTACAATATTTGAGTTTCCTGACGGTCTTATTGCCACCTGTGAAGGTGGATGGGATTTCCCTCCAAATTATCCATTTGTTATGAGTTATATTGCCAAATTTGAAAAAGCAGTTGTTGAATTCAATTCAAGGAATTCTCCAACAGTTGTAGTTTATGAATCTTCTGGAAAGATAGAGAGGCCATCATTTGAACCAAAAAAACTTGAAGGAGTAATGGAGGGTAACATTTCTGAACTTGGTGGGTATTATTATGAATTGAGATATTTCATTGAGCATGTTGTACATAATAAACCATTTGGAGTGGTTACTCCAGAACAGGCAAGAGATTCGCTTGATATAGTTCTGAAAGAGAAAAAATCAGCAGAAGAGGGGATAGAGATAACGCTGTAATTAAAATAATGAAAATGAAAGTAGGAACGGTATCAATAATTGGAAGACCCAATGTTGGGAAATCAACCCTTCTTAATAACCTTATTGGAAACAAAGTTTCCATAATTTCTCCAAAACCTGCAACCACAAGGATAAAAATTCTTGGAGTGATGAATGAAGAGGAAGGGCAGGTTGTTTTTATTGATACTCCAGGGTTTGAAAAATCAAAAAATGAACTTGGAAAATATATGTTAAAAACCATCTACTCTACTTTTGAGGAAGCAGACCTTTTGCTTTTCCTGATAGAAGCAAAAGGATGGAAGCAGGAGGACGAAAAAATTCTGGATTGTTTGAAGGAATACAGTGACAGAATAATTCTCGGGATAAATAAAATAGATCTGTTGAAGAATAAAGAACTGCTTCTTCCTCTTATTGATGAAAGTGCAAAGAAATTTAACTTTTTAGAAATTGTTCCATTTTCAGCGCTGAAGAATAAAAATATAGACAGATTAAAGAAAGCGATTTTCTCCCATCTTCCTGAAGGAGAACCATTTTTCCCTCCGGATAAAATCACAAATCTTCCTCTGGAGTATATGATTTCTGAGATTATCAGAGAAAAAGCAATACTGAAAACTTATAAAGAGGTTCCACAGTCAATAGCAGTGGAAGTGGAGGAGATGAGGGAAGGTGAAAAAGATAAATCTGTTCAGGTAATCAGAGCAAATATTATTGTTGATAGAGAAAATTTAAAATCAATACTCATAGGGAAAGATGGGAGAAAGATAAAGGAAATAGGGAAACTTGCAAGGGAAGAGATAGAGGTTTTGCTTGGGAAGAAAGTATATCTTGAGTTGTGGGTTAAGGTTATTGAGGACTGGAGGGAAAAACCTGATTTGTTCAGAAGATTTGGATATGGAAATATTTAATTGAGCCTGGATTTTTCCTCAATCTCAAATATGCTCTCTTCTAACACTTCTTTAACAGGCTGGAAAAAGAGAGCATGGTCTGTTTTTTCCCAGAAATGTGGTTTTTTGAGAAGCTGGAATGCTCCTTTCCATGCCCCTATGCTCATTAAGAGCCAGTAGATTGGTGAAAGCAGACTTGGTATTATCAATCTGTAATATCTCCTTTTTAAACATCCCAAAACATTTATCATCACAAATACTGCATTTCCGAAAAGAAGAATGGGTGTTACAATTTTGAAGAAAAGGTTTGGGAAACAGGCATGCTCAGGAGATAAAATCCATATTATTAAAAGAACCCATGCTATTGGATTGAAGCATAATACGAAAAAATTGCCTCCAACAATCAAAACAAAATGTAAAAAATTTACAATACCTATTTTTCTTATAAGAGAGAAAGGTTTCCTGGTATGGACAAAAAAAGTCTGAATATATCCCTTAACCCATCTACTTCTCTGCTTTATCCAGTTTCTCAATTTTGAATTTGCTTCTTCCCATGTTGTTGTATCAAGAACTTTTGTTTTATATCCCTCCTTAAATATCCTTATTCCAAGGTCACAATCCTCAGTTACATTGAAAGGGTCCCATCCATTAAGTTTCTTTAATATTTCTGTTTTAAAATGGTTTGAGGTTCCTCCAAGAGGGATTGGTGCATTTAAAGCATCTATACCTGGAAGATAAAGGTCAAACCAGCATGAATATTCTGATGTGAACCATTTTGTAAGAATATTTTGGTAGGGATTGTAATAATTCAATTTTGACTGTAAACATACCACATCTTCCTCAACTTTACTGAAAGCAACAGCTGCTTTTTTTAACTGGTCAGGTTCAGGTATATCTTCTGCATCATAAATTACCAGATATTTTCCCTGAGCAATTTTTAATCCATAATTCAGTGCTTTTCCCTTTGTTTTTGGCTGGAAATTTGGGATTACAATTTTTTTCCACCAGGAAGGTAATTCCCAGTTTTCAAGATATTCAAGAAGTTCCTTATCATCCTCTTCAAGGAGAAGTATAACCTCAAGTTTATCCTTTGGATAATCAATATTCTCAATTGCTCTGAAAAGCTGGGGGAAAATTTCTTTTTCGCGGTAAAGTGGTAGAAGAATTGTGTAAGTTGGCCAGTCTTTAAAAAAAAGAATATCCTCCCTTGATACCTTTATTTCCTTATTCCTGAGAATTCCAAGAATTACAAGAAAAAACTTATGGAAACACAAAATCAGGTAAATGGAAGAGATGATATAATATGGAAGGTATGTTCCCTTTTTAAAATGAAGATAGAATATATAGATTAAAAACACAGAGAGAATAAAAATCATAAATTTCTGGAAAGATGTAAAGGAATAAAATGCATTTTCAGAAGGAAGCGGTATTTCCTCCTTCAGTTTTTTGAGAAATTTTTCTTCTTTCATTCTTTCAATCTCATCTTAAATGCTATCCATTTTCTGAAAGGTGGAAGGCTGAATTCAATATATTTTCCATCAAATTTTTCCACCTTTTCATCTATCAACCCTTTTTCCATATCCCAGAAACTCAAAATATAATTCCCCGGTATTTTATCTTTCAGAACAACCTTTATCCCTGAAAAGAGAGTAAATTTTCTTTTCCCTTTTAAATTTCCAAGTACCCTGTTATCACATATCCAGCATGATGTGAAATATTTATTCCCAATAGCCATATACTGGAGTTGTGTGCTCCCTTTTCCTTTTAATTCCACCTTTTCCTTATTCAACTCCATTCTGATTCTATCTATATTAGACGAAAATTCCGATAAGACTTTATAATAATGGTGAAGATTAAATTCATTGACAAACCTGTGCCACCAGAAAAGAGGTGTTCCTGCAAATGGGAGATGGAAACATCCCCACAGTCCAACCACTATATCCCTTTTAAGATTCTCTTTATTTGAAGCCCATGGAGTTCCTCCGTATTCTGAGATAAAAGTTGGTTTTCCAAATCTACTGTTAAAATCATATATTGTTTTTTCCACCTCTATAAGGGTTCTTTTTTTGGGGGTATAGTAAGCATTTGTAATTGTATAATCTATTACAGGAGACCTTAAAAGTTCATTATCAATCAGAATTGTATAGTGGCAACTTAAAAGGTGTTTGTAAGGGTCTATCTTTTTTAAATAATTCCCAATTTCTTCATACCACATCCCAACTGTTGGTTTTTTATAAAATTTTCTTCTGCTACCTATTAAATTTATCTCATTTATTAAAACCCAGGAGAAAATATTTGGACTGTAACTCCATCTTCCAACAATATATCTCAACTTCTTCTTTGTATATTCCTTTGCAAGTTTATTGGTAAAAAATTCTTCAGGGGAATTCAAAAATCCTTTATTTCTCTTATTATAAGGATTGTATCTCCATTCAGCATCGCAGAAAGTACTCAATTGTCCATGGTTTATTATTACAATCTGCAGATAAATTCCGTATTTCTCAGCAAGTTCAACAATTTTATCAAGTTTCCAGGCATTCCTTAAATTATAATATCCAACTCCCTTATACCCTGGTCTGTTCTCTATCCATTCAAGTGCTGTAAACCATGAAGCCATCCATATTTCTGTAAAATTTTCTCCATTTTCATGCATTTTCTTAAACATCTTTTCATAATAAAAGGTTCCTTCATCTGGTGGGAGTCTCCTTCCCCTTATTATTGCATATCTTACATCAGTTGGGGAGCGTATATTCAACCCTATTGGATAAAAAAAATTATGACCCTCAGAGAACTCAAAATATCTCGGGTCAATCTTGCTTACTCTTATAAATCCCTTTCTTGAAGAAGGGACAACAAGAAACTTCCCTTTTCTGCTTATCTTCTCACCTTCATCATCTTTCACTTTAATATAAAACTTATATTCTCCACATTTTGTTGGAGTGAATCTCACTTTCCAGTAAGGGTATCCTGAAGGTTTAAGAAATTCCTCACCATCTATTAACTCTCTTGAATATTTTTGATAATAAAAACCAGGAACTGTAATCTTTTCACCATCCGGGTCTATAAAGATTCCATCCACGCATACTACATCAGGGTCAAAAGGGTTTTTATAATTTTTTGGCAGGTAAAAATTTATTTCCACCTTCCCATATTTTTCTACTTTTTTTGAGGAGATTGAATAATTAGGGAAAGGGTAGATTTCACCTCCAATCCTGTCAATATAAATTTCTCCCTTCCAGTTTGTTTTGGAAAATATTTTAATTCCAATCTTTTTAATATTTGAGAGGCTTTTGTATGACCATGGCTGGTTATGTCCAACATTTTCCCAGAAAGAACTCTCAGGTCTTACATCAACAGTTATTTTATTCCATTTTCCACCTTTAATTTTAAATAGTTGAGTCTGATACCATAACCATTCAGCATCCTGAAGGAAAATCAGTATTTTTAAATCTTCAGGGGCTTTCTTATCAACATATACATTTATAAAAATGTTTCTGTATTTTGAGAGGTCCTTAAAAAAAGGCTTTTCTATACAACCGGTTGATGGAAACTCAACATATATTTTCTGGGAACTTTTACCTGACAGCGATTTTTCTTCACTTATTTCTACTTTTTTAACTCCATTATTTTTAAATTGAGAAATTTTCCACAGTTCGCTTTTTTCTTCAAAGTCAAAAAATACTATCTCTTTCTTTAAATTTCCTGAGTAAACAAGAACATTGAGCAGAAAGAATATTAAAATGTATCTTTTCATATTTTTCATTATACAATAATCGCAATATTCCTCAAGTTTAAAAAAAGTTGACAAATTTCTGGAATGTTATAAACTTAAAAAATCAATTTGTGAAAAAAATCACAAAATGGAAAGTCTGTATATAACAAAAGAAGACTGGAAGAAATTTATAAAGTCAAAGTTGAATGAATTTTCAGTCTTTGCTCCTTTTGAGGAAAATGGGATTTTGCATTTTGAAAAGGTTAATTCTGGAAATATTGAAAATATCTCTTATAAAACGCGGGCTGTTGAACCACTGAAATTATTCTTATTCCCCTTCAAAGAAAGAGTATTCCCCGAGATAGAAAATTTCCCAAAAGTTTTATTGATTGGTGTTACAAGTTGTGATTTAAAGGCAATAGAAATTCTTGATAAAGTCTTTGCTGAAGGTGATTTTAAAGACCCCAATTATTCAAGAAGAAAAGAGAATACAATTTTTATAAGTATTGACTGTCAAAAGCCTTACGATACATGTTTCTGCACCCTTGTCGGGAATAAACCTTATCCTTCAGGGAATTTTGATTTGAATTTAACAGAGGTAAACGATGGATTTGTTGTTGAGGTTGGTTCTGAGAGAGGAAAGGAATTAATAGGGAATTCAAATTTATTTACAAATGCAAGTAGTGATGATCTGGAAAAGAGAGACAAAATCAGGAAAGATGTGGAAGAGAAAGTTAAAGAAATAAATAAAGAGTTTGATTTTGAAAATGTAAAGGAGAGGTTGAGAGGACTTTACAGAAAGGAAGATTGGGAAAATATAGAAGATATT
>QNCF01000020.1 GCA_003644395.1 Candidatus Omnitrophota bacterium | reverse complement strand
TGTTGGAAAGATTAAAAAATATAATGTTGTTCTTCTCAAAAACCATGGCGTTGTATGTGTTGGGGAGACTTTGAAAGAAGCATTTATGAGGAGCTGGATTGTTGAGGAAAGTGCAAAGATTATCTTTGTGGAAAAACTCTGCGGAAAGATAAGTTATCTTAAAAAAGACCAGATAAGGGAGATTGAGAATTCAGAGATTGAAGATTACAGGAAGATGATTATAAAAGGAGAATTTTGATGGATATATGGAAGATAAAAGGGATGGAGTTGAAAATTGAAAAACCAGTTATAATGGGGATTTTAAATGTTACACCTGATTCCTTTTATGATGGTGGAAGATATTTTGAAGTAGAGGAGGCTGTAAAAAGAGGTAAGGAGATGGAGAAAGAGGGAGCAGATATAATTGATGTTGGAGGTGAATCTTCAAGACCGGGAAGCCATCCTGTCAGTGAAAAAGAAGAGATGGAGAGGGTTTTGCCTGTTATAAAAGAACTTTCTAAAGAGGTGAAGATACCGATTTCCATAGATACCTATAAGAGTAAAGTTGCGGAAGAAGCACTTAAAGAAGGAGCAAGGATAGTTAATGATATTTCTGCTTTAAGGTTTGACAGGAAAATGGTTGATGTTATAAGGGATTATAAAGCAGGTGTTGTTTTAATGCATATGAAAGGAAGACCATCTGACATGCAAAAAAATCCATATTATGAAGATACTGTTGGGGAAATATACAGTTTTCTTGAGGAAAGGATAAAATTCTGTGAGGAAAATGGAATAGAAAAAGAACAGATTGTAATTGACCCAGGGATAGGTTTTGGTAAGAGATTGATTGATAATCTTCTCATTTTAAAAAATATACACCATTTTCTTTCACTGGGAAGGCCAATTCTTATAGGAACTTCAAGGAAATCTTTCATCGGTTTTTTACTGAATTTACCGGTTGAGGAAAGACTTGAAGGGACAATATCTTCAGTGATAATATCATATTTAAAAGGGGTTTCTCTATTCAGAGTCCATGATGTGAAGGAGATAAAAAGGGCTCTTTCAGTTGCTTTTGCAATAGAAAATCCAGAAATTTATGATGAGAATACTGTGTCTTGATATAGGAGAAAAGAGGATAGGAGTTGCCATAAGTGATGAAGAGGCGCTTTTTGCCAGGGGATTGAAGTCAATAGAAAGAGATGGGAAGGAGATTGAAAGGATAAAGAAGTTAATAGAGGAATATAATGTTGGTGAGATTGTATTTGGGCTTCCTTTACGTCTTGATGGTTCAATGAGTACACAGACTGAAAAAACGCTCTCCTTTATAGAAAATCTGAAAAAACATATTTCCCTTCCTTTCATTCCATGGGATGAAAGATTGACAACAAAACAGGCAGAAAGTATACTTCTCCAGGCAGATTTAAGCAGAAAGAAGAGAAAAAAGTTGATAGACAAACTTTCTGCCCAGATAATTTTACAGAATTATCTTGATTCAAAGAATATAAAGAAAAACCTCTCGGAAGAAATTGAGTTATGAGGAAAATCAGTTTCCCCAGAATCGGTATATATACAGAAGTTGGAATTAGATTTTTTAAATCTCTTGGACTTGAGGTTATAGAGCCAAAACCTGTTGGAAGAAAGATTCTTGAAAAGGGAGTTTTACATTCTCCTGAGATGATGTGTCTTCCATTTAAAATTGTCCTTTCTTCATTTATCCAGGCACTTGAGGAAGGGGCAGATACACTTATAATGTATAACAGTCAGGGATTTTGCAGGTTCAGATGTTATTATGTTTTGGCAGAGACGATTTTGAAAGATATGGGGTATAAATTTGAGATGATCGTTCCTAAAGCGAAAAACCTTTTAAGCTGGATATTCAAACTTGCTCCAGGTATATCCTTAAATAAATTGATAAAAATAGTAAAACAGACATGGAATGATATAAAGAGGGTGGAGGAGGAGGACAGGAAGAAAAATAAGGGTGATATAAATATAGGAATAGTGGGGGAATTTTATACATGTATTGAGCCGAGTGCAAATTTAAATTTAGTTTCAAAGTTGAGAAGTTATGGAGCAAATGTTGATATAGGGCTTAATGTTACAAATTTTATAAAACATGGATTGAAATTGGATATATTTTCAAAAAGGAGTGAGAAAAGGGAAGCAAAGAGGATGGTGAAAGGTGAAATTATTGCAGGTCATGGATTTGATAGTCTTTATAATTCAATTTATTTTGCAAAAAGAGATTATGATGGAATAATCCTTGCCATGCCACTTACATGTATGCCTGAATGTGTTGCTGAACCGCTCATTCAGAAAGTATGCGAAAAATATAGAAAACCATTTATGGTTTTGAGATTTGACGAAAATGTTTCAGAGGTTAATATGGATAATAGAATAAATGCTTTCTGTGAACTTATAAGAAGAAAAAAATGGAAAAAGTAAGCCTTGGAGTTGATATAGGGAATGGAACTGTAAAACTTGTCCTTTTGAATGAGAATAGAGAAGTTGTTGATTTTATCTATACAAGGAATATGGGCGTTATCCAGACTATTAAAGGGGCACTCAGAGATTTAATCGGAAGGAATAAAGATAAAAAGATTGTTGCGTGTGGAGTGATAGGGGCAGGAAGGAAACTGGGTTCAATTTTACTCGGTTCAGATGTTACAGTTACAGAGATTACAGCAACTGCAGTCGGTATTTTAAATTATTATCCTGAGAAGGCAACTGTTTTTGAGATGGGATATGAGGATAGTAAAATTTTGATAATAAGAGAAGGGGTTCTTGTTGATTTTGCAATGAATACAATATGTTCTGCAAATTGTGGGGCTTATATAGAGAATGTATCTGCAAGGATGGGGATAAAGGTGGAAGAGTTTTCTTCTTATGCTCTTAAAAGTAAATCTCCAACAAATATAAGCGGGAAATGTGCTGTATTTGGAACATCATGTTGTGTGAGTAAACTGAATATGGGAGTGAAAAAGGAAGATATTCTTATGGGAGTTGCAAAAGCACTTGTTAGAAATTATTTTTCTATGCTTGCAAAAGGGAAAAATCTCTCCCCTCCATATATATTCTGTGGAGGAGTAAGTAAAAATGAGGCTGTTGTTAAGGCAATAGAAGAATTCCTTGGTGAGAAGGTTATAGTTCCTAAATACAGCAATATAATTGGAGCAATAGGGGTTGCAATCCTTGCTTTTGAAAATAGAGAAAATGGTTCTGAATTTAAGGGGGAAAGGATTCTGGAGAAGGAATACAGGGTTGAGACAGAGATATGTAATGGATGTGCAAATAATTGTGAGTTAATATCAGTCTATGAAGGGGAAAAACTTATAGGAAGGATAGGTTCAAGATGCGGAAAATACAATATTTAGGAATTTGAAATGTATGCTTTCCTTACAGCTTCTGCCACTTTTTTCGCAACTTTTTTATCAAGAGCAGATGGAATTATATAATCTGGATTGAGTTTACTTTCAGGAACACATTCTGCTATTGCAAATGAAGCAGCCATTTTCATCTTTTCTGTTATCCTTTTTGCTCTTGCATCAAGCGCTCCCCTGAAAATCCCTGGAAATGCCAGAAGGTTATTTATCTGGTTTGGTAAATCACTCCTTCCAGTACCCACAATTGCAGCACCAGCCTTTTTTGCCTTTTCAGGCATTATTTCAGGTACAGGGTTTGCCATTGCAAATATTATCGGATTTTTTTTCATGCTTTTAACCATTTCTTCTGAAAGTATACCACCGACTGAAAGACCTATGAAAACATCCGCATCCTTTATCGCATCTTTCAGTGTTCCTGGTTTTGATTGTGGAAGTATTTTTGAGATTTTTTCTTTTGCAAAATTCATATTCTCTTTCCTTCCCTTATAGATTATTCCACATCTATCACATAAAAATATATTTCTCACACCAGCCCTGTAGAGAAATCTTGAAACTGCAATTCCAGCAGCTCCAGCACCATTTATCACAACCTTAATCTCTTTCAATTTCTTCCCCACAATTTTAAGAGAGTTGATGAGTGCTGCAAGAACAACAACTGCTGTTCCATGCTGGTCATCGTGGAATACAGGTATTTTTAATTTCCTTTTAAGTTTTTCTTCAATGATAAAACATCTTGGACTTGAAATATCTTCAAGATTTATTCCACCAAATACAGGAGATATAAGAATAATTGTCTTTACAATTTCATCAACATCCTGGGATGATATGCATATCGGAAATGCATTTATTTTTCCGAATTCTCTGAATAAAATGGCTTTACCTTCCATAACCGGTAAAGCAGCTTCAGGCCCTATATTACCAAGTCCCAAAACTGCGCTCCCATCACTCACAACAGCGACATTATTCCATTTGCTTGTAAGGTCATAAATTGAAGAAGGATTTCTGAAAATCTCCTTACACGGTCCGGCAACTCCTGGGGTATATGCAAGGGATAAATCTTTCTGAGTTTTTAAAGGTATCTTTGATATTATCTCAATCTTTCCCTTTATTTTTTTGTGAAGTTCAATTGATTTTAAATAGATATCATCTTTCATTTAAAGAGGGAATGTTTTATAACAAAACCTGCAAATACTATTGATACTATTGAGATCAGTTTTATCAAAATATTAAGAGAAGGCCCTGCAGTATCTTTGAATGGGTCTCCAACAGTATCTCCTGTAACCGATGCTTTATGTGCATCTGTCCCTTTTCCACCAAAATTCCCTTTTTCTATATATTTTTTTGCATTATCCCAGCTTGCTCCTGAATTTGCCATCATTATTGCAACTGAAAATCCAGTTGTTAATGCTCCAACAAGTAATCCAAGAACACCTTCAACACCAAGCAAAATTCCTATTATTATTGGAAGCAGAACTGTAAATACAGAAGGTAAAACCATCTCTTTTTGAGCTGTTTTTGTACATATATCAACTGCTTTGGCATAATCAGGTTTTGCCTTCCCTTCCATCAATCCCTTTATTTCTCTAAACTGCCTTCTCACTTCTTCAACAATTTTCTGTGCAGCCCTTCCAACTGCTCTTAGTGCCATGGAAGAGAAAAAGAACGGATACATTGCTCCTATAAATATCCCTGAAAGAAGTCTCACATTCATTATTGAAAAGTCAATTTTTCCACCGAGAAGATGGACCTGGTCTTTATAAGCGGCAATAAGAGCAAGTGCTGTTAATGCAGCAGAACCTATTGCAAATCCCTTTCCTGTAGCTGCAGTTGTATTTCCCAAGGCATCAAGAGCATCTGTTCTCTGTCTTACATAGGAAGGTTGATGGGTCATTTCCGCATTACCACCTGCATTATCTGCAACAGGTCCATATGAATCTGTTGCAAGTGTAATTCCAAGTGTGCTTAAAAGTCCAACACCAGCAAGTCCAATTCCATAAAGACCAATATGCGGGTTATGGAGACCTCCGGGTAATATATAAGCACAGATTGTTGCAACAACAACACTTATAACAGGTGCAACTGTTGAAACCATACCAACAGACAGTCCTTCTATGATTGTGGTTGCATGTCCTGTAAGTGATGCTTTTGCAACATTTCTTGTTGGGAAATAACTATCAGAGGTGAAAAATTCGGTGAAAAATCCTATTATTATACCTGCTATAAGACCGCTTAAAACAGAACCATAAAGTCCCATATACTTTTCTCCAAGAATAAATTTTATGAGAAAATATGAAAATATAACTACAAGTAAAGAAGCAGTATATATCCCTCTTCTTAATGCTTTCAATAAATTCTGCTGGGAAGCTTCTTCTTTTACCTTTACCATAAAAGAACCTATTATTGAAGATATAACTCCACATGTTGCAATGGCCATTGGCAATGAAACACCTCTTAAAATCAAATCACCTTTTTCTCCCCTGAAAGCTACAAAAGCAAGAGCCATTGTAGCAATTATGGAATCTGTATATGATTCGTATAAATCTGCTCCCATTCCAGCAATATCCCCAACATTATCTCCCACATTATCTGCAATAACAGCAGGATTTCTGGGGTCATCTTCTGGTATTCCTGCCTCAACTTTTCCAACAAGGTCAGCCCCTACATCTGCTCCTTTTGTATATATTCCACCACCAACTCTTGCAAAGAGTGCCTGTGCACTTGCTCCCATTCCAAAACATATCATTGTGGAAGTTATGTATCTCAATCTTTCTTCAAGACCAATCCCTTTACTTTTGTAATACCATGTTAAAAGGTTATACCAGATGCTTATATCCAGAAGAGCAAGTCCAACAACTACAAGTCCCATAACAAGTCCTGCTGAAAATGCAATCTTTAACGCTTTATTGAGAGAGGACCTTGCAGCAAAAGTTGTTCTTGAAGATGAGTTTGTTGCAACTGTCATTCCTATATAACCACTCAGAGCAGAAAAAAATCCTCCTGTTAAGAAAGCAAATGGAACAAATATAGGAAGGTATTTGAATTTAGCAAGTACCAAAAGTATTACAAATACAATTCCAAAAAATATACCAACCCCCTTATACTGTCTTTTAAGATATGCTTTTGCTCCAATTTTCACACTATTTGCAATCGTTATCATATCAGGACTTCCTTCCTTATTTCTCATTATTCTTTTCACAAGATAGAATGTGAATCCAAGAGCAAAGATACTCCCTGTAATTGTGATAAATTGTGAAAAGTCCATATTCCCCTCCTAATTATATTTTGTCATTGCCTTTTCAAGTCCTATATTTATGATATCAAAGCATGCTTCTTTTGCTATCTCAACCGATTTTTCAAAAATTTCTAATTCCTCAGGTAAAAAATCTGAAAGAACATAATCAACATATGGAATATCTATATTTTCCTTCCCTATCCCTATTCTTATTCTTATGAAAATATGTGTTCCTATCTCTTTAACGATTGAGATTACACCTTTATGTGTTCCAGGCCCTCTTTTAAAAGAGATTTTTATCTTTCCGAGAGGAATATCAAGGTCATCATGAATAACAATTAAATTTTCCGGATTTTCACCGAATATTTCAAGGGATTTTTTGATAGCAATCCCGCTCTCATTCATAAATGTTTTCGGTTTTAAGAGCAAAACAGTTTCTTTCCCAATTTTACCCTCCCATCCTTTAAAAAATTTGTTATTATAAACTTTTTCATTTTTTATCTCTTTCCTCAATTTATCAATTACTTTAAATCCAGCATTATGTCTTGTATTCTGGTATATTTTGCCAGGGTTCCCAAGCCCAGCAATTATTTTCATTCCTTTTCTTCTTTTTTCTCCTCTTCTTTCTCTTTACTCTTCTCTTCGCTTATAACTTCAGGTTCTGCTTCCACTTCCTCTTCTTTCTTTTCTTCTTCCTCTTCTTCAACTTTTGGTGCAAGTATTGAAACAACAACCTTATTTTCATCTTCAAGTATCTTTATCCCCTTTTCCACCTTGATATCTTTGACAAGCATTGAATCCCCTATATCCAGATTTGAGATATCAACATCTATTTTTTCTGGAATATTTGCCGGCAGGACCTCTATTTCAATTTCTCTCAATTCATGTTCAAGAATTCCTCCTTTTTTAACTCCTTCACTTTCACCAACAAGATTTATCGGCACTTTTATAGCAATTGGTTTGTCCATCCTTACTCTGTAAAAATCAAGATGCAGAATCTCATCTGTTATCTCATCAAATTGTATATCTTTAAGGATGACCTTTATTCTTTCCTCCTTATCATCTGAGGAGAGTATAAGGTCTCCCATTACATTGTGTGCATGGAGCTGTTTAATTATCTTTTCAGCCTGCTTTTTCTCTACTTTTATTGGTAAAGGTTCATATCCTGGTCCATAAAGAATAGCAGGGATAAAACCTTCCCTTCTTGTTTGCCTTGCCCCACTTTTTCCTGTTTTTTCCCTTATTTTTCCAAAAAATTCTATTTTCATTTTGCTCCCCCTTTTATGAAATTGAGAAATATTCTATCACAACCACTTTTTATGTCAATCCTCCAAACTTTCTCTTTCTTCTCTGGTAATCAGCAAGGACTTTTAAAAAATCTTCTTCTGAAAAATCAGGCCATAATGTTTTTGTGAAGTAAAATTCAGAATAGGATGATTGCCATAATAAAAAATTGCTCAACCTTTTCTCACCAGCAGTCCTTACAATTATATCAGGGTCAGGCAAATCTTTTGTATATAAATATTTTTTGAAATTTTCTTCATTTAAATCTTTTAAATCCTCTTTTTTCAATTTCTTTATTGCCTGGAGTATTTCCTCCCTTCCCCCATAATTTATTGCAAATGTTAAATTAAGACCATCGTTATTTTTTGTAAGTTCTTCAACATCTTCCATTATCTTTTGAAGTTTTTTTGGAAGTTGCTCTCTGTTTCCTATAAACCTCACTCTCACATTCTGTTTATTCAACTTTTCTCCTTCCTTTTTAAGTCTTTCTTCCATCAGTTTGAAAAGGAATTCAACCTCTTCTTTCGGCCTTTTCCAGTTTTCTGTTGAGAAGGAGTAAAGTGTTAAATACTTAATTCCATATTTTTTTGCAGCCTTCACAACTCTTCTTACAGATTCTATCCCCCTTTTATGTCCATAATATCTTGGTAAATTCCTTTTTTGAGCCCATCTTCCATTTCCATCCATTATAATCCCTATATGTGTTGGTAATATCTTAAATTTTTCCATTTTTACAATTCAAAATCTTCACCAAAATAGACCTTTTTTGAATCAGGATTATCCAGTATTTCCTTTGGACTGCCTTCCATCAAAATTTTACCTTCATTTATCAGATATGCTCTATCAGTTATCTTCAAAGCATCTCTGACATTGTGGTCTGTTAAAAGTATTCCAATATTTTCCATTTTTAATTCCATCATTATCTTCTGTATTTCAGATACAGTCTTTGGGTCTATTCCTGAGAAAGGCTCATCAAGAAGGAGAAATTTAGGTTTATTTATCAAACTTCTGGCTATTTCAAGTTTTCTCTTTTCCCCACCTGAAAGTGTATATGCATAATTTTTCTTCAATTCTAAAAGCCCCATTTTTTCTAATAAACCATTACATATATTTTCCATTTCCCTTTTGTCCTTTATAAAACTTTCCAGAATGATAAGTAGATTTTCCTCAACAGTCAATTTCTGGAATACAGATATTTCCTGGGGAAGGTATGATATTCCAAGTCTTGCCCTTTTCCATGATGGGAGGTAGGTTATATCTTTCTCTTCAATAAAGATTTTACCATTATCAGGTAAAATGAATCCCATCATCATCTCAAAAGTCGTTGTTTTTCCAGCTCCATTTGGGCCTAAAAGTCCAACTATTTCCCCTCTTTCAACATTAATGGAAATATCCTGGACAACCACCTTCCTTTTAAAAGCCTTTCTTAAATTTATACCTTTAAGCATAATTTGAAAAAATTAAAGAAGGCGTTGCTGGTCCTGAGGATTTTTTATTCCAAGGTGTCTGTAAGCAAGTTCTGTAGTTACTCTTCCCTGTGGTGTCTTTTTAATAAACCCCTTTCTTATAAGAAAACTCTCATAAACTTCTTCAATTGTATCAGGCTCCTCCCCCACAGCAATTGATAAACTTTTTATCCCTACAGGTCCTCCTCCAAATTTATATATTATTGTTTCAAGAATTTTCTTATCCATCTCATCAAGTCCTTCCTCATCAACATCCATCATATCAAGAGCAATTGAGGCAATCTCTTTATTTATTATCCCTTCCCCTTTTACCTGAGCATAATCCCTTACCCTTCTTAAAAGTCTATTCGCAATCCTTGGGGTACCACGGGCCCTTTTTGCAATCTCTTCTGCTCCATCATCTGTGATTTCCACTTTCAATATTCTGCTTGAACGCAGGACTATCTTTTTTATCTCTTCATTTGTATAGTAGTCAAGTCTGTGTATTATTCCAAATCTGTTCCTTAAAGGAGAAGTTAAAAGACCTATCCTTGTTGTTGCACCGATAAGGGTAAATGGTTTGATAGGGATTTTAACTGAGCGTGCTTTTGGCCCTTCTCCGAGAACAATATCAATTGAAAAATCTTCCATTGCTCCATAAAGGTATTCCTCAATTGTCCTTGGGAGTCTGTGTATTTCATCAATGAAAAGTATGTCTCCTTCTTCAAGATTTGTAAGGATTCCTGCCAAATCACCTGCCTTTTCAATTGCTGGCCCAGAAGTTGCTTTTATATTTGTTCCCATAACATTGGCTATTATAAAAGCGAGTGTTGTCTTACCTATCCCTGGGGGACCATGGAAAAGTGTGTGGTCAAGGACTTCTTTTCTTTCTTTTGCTGCTTTTATAAATATTTTCAAATTTTCTTTTATTTTTTCCTGTCCAATAAATTCTTCAAAACTTTTCGGCCTTAAAGAAGTTTCATACTTTAAATCTTCCTTATCAGGTACTGGAGATGTGATTCTTTCTTTCATTTATATCCTCTTCAATGCTTCCTTTATCAGGTCTTCCACTTTTATTTTTTCACTTTTCATTTCTTTTATTGCTTTGTTTACAGCAGATATTGCCTCCTTCTTTTTATACCCCAATATGCAGAGTGCTTCAACAGCATCAGAGAAAACCTCTGGAAATTCTTCTGCTGAAGGAAGACTTATCTTTTTCATCTGTTCTTTTAATTCAACAATAAGCCTTTCACCTGTCTTTCTTCCAATTCCAGGAATTTTGCAGAGAAAGGAAGCATCTTCTTTTAAAATTGCCTGGTGTAATTGAGATACACTAATTCCTGAAAGGATTCTCAGGGCAAATTTTGGGCCAATTCCTGGAACATTAATAAGCAGTTTGAAAAAATCTCTTTCTTCTTTTGTGTAAAATCCATAAAGTTGCATATCATTTTCAGTAATTATAAAATGTGTGAAAAGTTTTGCTTCTTTTTTATCATCTTTTTCCAAATTTTCATATGTTGAAAGAGGGATATTGATATGGTATGCGACTCCATTATTTTCAATAACAACAAATGCCGGATTTTTTTCCACAATTTTACCTGATATGTAGTAAATCATTTTTCTCTAAGTATAAATAGGAGAGGGCAATAGCAAGCCCATCACTTTCATCAAAATTCTTTATATCTTTTATATTGAGAAGTTTTTCCACCATGAATTTTACCTGTTCTTTTGTTGCCCCTCCTTTCCCAACGATATTTTTTTTAACTTCCCTGGGGCTTATTAAAAAGATTTTTGTATTCTTTTCAAAGGAAATTCCAATTGCTATTCCTATTACCTGTCCAACTTTCAAAGCAACCTTCAAATTTTTTCCCACATATATTTCTTCTATAACAGTTATTTCAGGATTGAACTTTTCAAATATTTTTTTTAATTCATTATGGAGATAACCACGTTTATTCTGAAAACTGTATCTGCTGGGAGGACGTATTACTCCATAATCCAGAACTTCAAAATCTTTCCCATCCTTCTTAATCAATCCAAATCCCAACTTATTTAGACCTGGATCTATTCCTATTATTACCAATTTACTTGGACATACTTTCTAATATTTCGTCAGGAATATCAAAATTAGAGTATACTGCCTGGACATCTTCACATTCTTCAAGGCTGTCAAGAAGTTTTAAAAGCTGTTCAGCTTCTTTCCCTTCAACTCTCACAGTATTTTTAGGGAGGAGAGTGAGAGAGCTGTTTTCTATAGGGATATTTTTTTCTTTAAGGATTTTTTTAACATTTTCAAAATTTTCTGGTTTTGTAATAATTTCATATCTATCGCTTTCTGTCTTTAAATCCTCTGCTCCTGCTTCAAGAATAATTCCTAAAAGTGTATCCTCATCCACTGCATCTTTTTTTACAGTTATCAATCCTTTTCTGTCAAACATCCATGTTACTGAACCTGCTCCTGCAAGATTACCATTATGTCTTGAAAAGATTGACCTTATCTCAGCAGCACTCCTGTTTTTATTATCTGTAAGGACTTCAATATAAATTGCAACTCCTCCTGGCCCGTAACCTTCATATGATACCTGTTCCAGTGCAACTCCACCTTCTTCTCCACACCCTTTTTTAATTGCTCTTTGAATATTTTCATTGGGCATATTGAAACTTTTTGCCCTTTCTATAGCCATTCTAAGTCTTGGATTTACATCAGGATTTGGCCCTCCCATTTTTGTCGCCATCATTATCTCTCTCATTAATTTTGTGAAAATCTTTCCTCTCCTTGCATCCATTGCCATCTTTTTATGTTTTATACTTGCCCATTTAGAATGTCCTGACATTTTGTCCTCCTTTATTCCTCTTTAAGTTTTTTCCAGAACTCTTTTGCACTTAAATTTTCAATTATTTTTCTGAATTCTTCTGCTTCTTTTTCTCCAATCGGTTTGTTTAAATCATTTGATTTTAAAAATTCCTTCCCTTCATAATATTTTATAATTTCTGCATCTTCAAGCAATTCTTCAGAGACAAAAATTGGAGCATTGAATCTTAAAGCAAGTGCAATACCATCACTCGGCCTGCAATCCAGTCTTTTTATTTCATCATCCTTCTTCAATATTATATCAGCATAATAGATGTTATCTTTCAAACTGTGGATTTCAACCCTCACTACCTCTGCGCCAAGATTTTTTATGATATTTTTTGTAAGGTCGTGAGTTAAAGGTCTTGGAAAACTTGATTTTTCAAGTACAAGTAGTATTGATTGTGCTTCAAAGATTCCTATCACAATTGGAAGTATCTGCCCTTCTTTACTTTTAAGGATTACAACTGGAGAATTTGTGGTAAGATTGAGTACAATTGCTTCCACATTTACCTTTACCATCCTTATTCTTTTCCCTCCTTTTCTTTTTTTCTTTCTTCTATAATCTTCTGTGCTATATGTGGTGGTACTTCCTGGTAATGTGAAAATTCCATTGTGTAAGAACCCCTTCCACTTGTAATGGACCTTAATTCAGTTGTGTAATTTGCCATTTCAGCCAGAGGAACCTGTGCTTTTATAATATGTGTTGAACCTGAAGGTATCATATCAAGCACTTTACCTCTTTTAGCATTTATACTTCCAATTATATCACCAACAAATTCCTGAGGTACTCTTATTTCCACATTTACAATTGGTTCAAGAAGGATAAGACCTGCTTCCTTAACTGCTTTCTGAAGAGCCATTGAACCTGCTATCTGGAAAGCAATATCTGACGAGTCAACAGGATGGTAAGAACCATCATAAAGTGTGACTTTAATATCAACAATAGGATAGTTTGCAAGAACACCTTTTTGCATAGCCTGTCTTACTCCTTTTTCAACAGAAGGGATAAAGTTTCTCGGTATTACACCTCCAACTATCTTATCAACAAATTCAAAACCTGCTCCTCTTGGTAATGGTTCAACTTTTATGAAGCAATGCCCATACTGTCCTCTTCCTCCTGTCTGTCTCTTATATTTCCCTTCTGCATTTGCACTTTTTGTAATTGTCTCCTTATAAGCAATTTTTGGTATTCCCTTTTTAACTTCAACTCCAAATTTATTCTTAAATTTATTAATTGTTACATCAAGATGCAATTCTCCCATTCCTGAAATTATTGTTTCGCCTGTTTCATTATCTCTGAATATTTTGATAGTTGGGTCTTCTTCAAGGATTCTGCCTATTGCATTTCCAAGTTTATCTTCAGTCCCTTTTACCTTCGGAGCTATTGATAATGATAAAGCTCCTTCAGGTAGAGTCGGTGGCGGGTATATTATCACATCGTTTGGGTCTGAGAAAGTATCAAATGTTTCTGCTGAAATTTTTGGTATCGCAACAAATTCTCCTGCAATTGCTTCACTTACAGGTTCCTGTTTTTTACCTATGAGTTTTAAAAGCTGACCTATCCTTTCCTTCTTATTTTTTGTTGAATTGAAAAGTACTGAGTTTGATAACAGTTTCCCGGAAAATATTCTCAGATAAGAAACTCTTCCTATAAATGGGTCAAAAATTGTTTTAAATACAATTCCACTTAAAGGGCCATCTGCTTTCCTTTCTCTTTCTATCTCCTCTCCATTACTGTTTTTACCTTTTAAAGGAGGAAGTTCATCAGAAGATGGCATAAAGTTTATGATAAAATCAAGAAGTTCCTCAATCCCTATTTGATTTA
>QNCF01000019.1 GCA_003644395.1 Candidatus Omnitrophota bacterium | reverse complement strand
ATTTGAAATAGATGAGAAAAAGATGGATTTGATTACTGCTATTTCTGGAAGTGGGCCTGGTTATATTTTCTATTTTGCAGAGATATTTGAAAAAATATGCAGGAAAGAAGGGTTGAAAAGCGGTATATCAGGTGAAATTGTTTCGCAATTATTTTATGGTGCAGGTAAGATGATTAAAGAAATGAAAAAACCAAAAAAACTGAAAGAGGAGGTATGTTCTCCTGGTGGAACGACGATTGAAGGGATAAAAGTTTTTGAAAAATATAATCTTGAGAGAATATTTGAAGAAGTAATAGAGAAAGCAAAGAAAAGGAGTGAAGAACTTTCAAATTGAAAAAGGAGGGAAAAGTGAATGAATGGGAAAAGGTCCAGGAAAGTGTGAAATTTATAAAGGAAAAGACAGACACAGTTCCTGAAATCGGAATAATTCTTGGGACAGGATTGAGCCCTCTTGGAGATAAAATTACAGAAAAAGTTGTGATACCTTATAAGGAAATACCTCATTTCCCTGTATCTACGGTTGAAAGCCATGTTGGGAATCTTGTAATTGGTAAACTTGGTGGGAAAAATGTATGTGCAATGCAGGGAAGATTCCATCTTTATGAAGGTTACCATCCATTGCAGATTGCTTTTCCGGTAAGGGTGATGAAATTCCTTGGGGTTAAAATACTTATTGAATCAAATGCTGCAGGTGGACTGAACCCACTTTTTAAACCGGGAGACCTTGTAATAATAGTTGACCATATAAATCTTATGGGAGAGAATCCCCTTATTGGGCCAAATGATGAAAGATTTGGAGTAAGATTTCCTGATATGAGTCAGGTTTATGACAGTGAACTGATAAGACTTGCAGAAGAAGTTGCTCTTGATAATAAAATTCCTGTTAAAAAGGGGGTTCTTGTTGGATTGAAGGGGCCCAATCTTGAAACCAAAGCAGAATACAGATTTTTAAGATTGATAGGTGCTGATATGGTCTGTATGTCAACAATCCCTGAAGTTATTGCAGCAATCCATGTTGGGCTTAGGGTTTTTGGAATATCAGTTATAACAGATATGTGTCTTCCAGATGCTTTAAAACCTGCCACCTTTGAGGAGATACTTAAGGTAGCCTCTTCATCAGAACCACTATTGACAAAATTGGTTGAGAAACTTATAATTAAAATTTAAAAATGGAAAAGAAAAAGGAAGAAAAAGAAATAAAAAAGGTTGAGCCAAGGATAAATATAAGGTGCAGGAACTGTTTTATTGTTGATGGATATAAGAAAGGTGAGGATAGATGCAGACATTGTGGTGCAAAGATATACCTGATAGATAGTGAATAAGGAGGTGAATAAATTGTCAAGAAACACCGAATTTGAAAAGATATTTAAACAGTTTAAAAGGGAGGTAGAAAGGGAAGGGATAATAAAAGAGATTAAGGCAAGGGAATATTACGAAAAGCCGAGTGAGATAAGAAAAAGGAAGAAGGCAAAGAAATACAAAAGTCAGAAATAAAGTGGAGATATCTTTTCCGGACTGGAAACCTGAAAAGTGGGTTGATTTTCCGCAAAATCCTCTGATAGAACCCCCAAATGGATATGTAATAGGGGATCCATATATTATCCTTCCTGGAGAGTATGATAATTATTGGCATCTTTTTGCTTCTGGTAAAGGAATTATTTATCGTTTCATTTCTGAAGATGGAATAAGATGGAGGATTGAAAAGATTATTGAATCATTTGGAGACTGGGTTGGTTTTGTTTACCTTCATAAAGAAAATGGCAAATGGTATATCTTCTATGCAAAGGCAGATAAGAATTCCAGTATGGTTATCTGTGGGAGAGAAAGTGAGGATTTGGAAAACTGGAGTGATGAAAATGTTATCCTTAAACCTGAACTTGAATGGGAGATGGAAGGAAAAAGGATCCAGGTCAGAAATCCATGCCTTATCAAAACCGGAAATATTTACAGGCTTTATTACTCAGCAGGAACAATATGGCTTGATGATTGTGGATATGAGGAGCCAAAATATATAAGTTTTGCTGAATCTGAGAATATTTTTGGACCTTACAGAAAATATGGTGAGCCAATAATTAAACCTGATGGGAATGTCTTTTACAGAAATTTTGGAGCAGGAGCACTGAAAGTCTTTATATTGGAAGGGAAATTCATTGGACTTAACAATGGATTATACAGAGATGAAAATGGAAGGAGCCGTTCTGCAATATCTCTTATGGTTTCAGAAGATGGAATTAAATGGATAGATTTCCCATTCAACCCCATTATCTCTCCAAAAGATGGATGGAAGAAAGCACTTGTATACCAGCTTGATATGGTGGATTATAATGGAAGGAAGATAATCTATTATAATGCAAGGGATGGATGGCGTGAAGGTAAAGAGAGAATAGGGGCTTGTGAACTTTTACCTTCTGGAGGAGATGTCTGAGGTGAAGAATATTATTGCTCCAATAATGCTCTGTAAGATAATTGTGAGAAGGACAAGTATGGAAAGAGCAAAAGATTTATCTTTCCCCATATAACTGGAAAAGAAAAATACATATGAAAATTCTCTTATCCCAAGTCCTCCAAGGGATGGAAGTAAAGTTGCAACCCATATAAGAGGAATATAGATAAAAAAGAGATTTATATTTAAATGGATTTTCTCTTTCCATAAAATTGATATTGCCATTAAATACTGTGAGAATATGGATATTATTTGGAGAAAAAAACTGATTGCAAGTGCTGAAATGAGAAATTTTCTTTTCAAAAAATAATCAGAAAAAGCATTATATAGAAGCTGGATTTTTTCTTGCAATCTTTTTGGAACAATTCTTCTTAAAGGTGAATAAAAAAAAGAGGCGATCTTTCTATTTGATAGAAAAAACAAAAAAAACAGGAGAAATAGAAATATTATAAGAAGAAATATCCTTACTTTTTCTTCAACATTTTCACTTAAAAATGATGCCACCATCCCAATCGTTATTATACTTACAGCCCCTATAAATCTATCAACTATAACAGAACTTCCAAGTGAAAGTTTTCTTTCCCTTTCTTTGACAACATAATAAACTTTTGCTATATCTCCACCTGCTCCTGTTGGTAAAAAATTATTGAAAAAAAGACCAATCATTGTAAATTTCCATATTTCCCAGTAATTTATTTCTTTTCCAAAATTCCCTTTTATTAAAATGAACCATCTTAAGGAAAGTAGAAATGAGAGGAGTAAAGCCAAAATAATGCCTGGAATGGCAACTGGTAAATAGCATGATTTTATAGTTTTACCAAGAGATGCAATTTCTATTTTTCTAAGGACAATGAATAAAAAAACTCCACTTATAAAAACTTTGACAATCAGTGAAATTTTATTTCTCATAAATTTTCAATAACTGGATAAATTTTTCTACAAATTCTTTTGCTGCTTTTGGTCCATTTGCTGTAATAATTCTTCCGTCTATTTCAACACTTTTCCCTGTATATTTTGCTCCATATTTTTCAAGTTCCTTTGATTTTGTATAAAAACAGGTTGCCTTTTTACCTTTTAATATTCCACTCCTTGCAAGAATCACAGGGCCAAAACATATAGCCCCTATTATCTTTTGTGATCTGTAAAATTCTTTTGCAATTTTATGTGCAATTTTATTATCAAAAAGTTTCACTGTTCCTATCCCTCCAACAAATATTACTCCAAAATATTCATCCGGATTGACCTTCTCAAGTTCCAAATCAACTTTAACTCTTTTTCCAAGCATCCCCACAGCTGTTCCTTTTTTCCATGAAGCGACAGTGACTTCCCATCCATTTTTTTCAAGGATTTCTCTCGGGATTGCATATTCTTCATCTCTGAAATATTTATAAGCAATTACCATCAAAATCTTCCCCTTTTTCTTTATACATCTCTCCTTCCCGTAAGAAAAGATGCTTGCAAGCAGGAAGAATATCAGGATGGAGATTTTGAAGTATTTCATTTTCTCACCTCCTTTTCCTCTTTCACTTTATGTAATATCCCATTTATAAATTTTGGTGATTCTTCCCCTCCAAATTTTTTTGCTATCTCAATTGCTTCATTAATCGATACAACAGGTGGTATATCTTCCATAAAGAATATTTCGTAGGTTGCAAATCTCAAAATATTCCTGTCAATATAACTCATCCTTCCGAGTTCCCAGTTTTTTGAAATTTTTGAAATTAAATTGTCTATAAATTCAATATTTTCCTCTGTTCCAATTGCGACTTTTTCAACAAATTCTTTAATTTCCTCATCTTCATCATTATGATTTTTCCAGAAATCCTTCAGGATAGATTTCACACTTTCCTTCTTTATATCACTCTGATAAAGTATTTTAAGGATGAGTTCCCTTGCTTTTCTCCTTTTCATCTTTCCAGTTCTGATTTAAGGTTTGCCATTTCAATAGCAGTAAGTGCTGCCTGCCATCCCTTATTTCCATGTTTTGTTCCTGCTCTTTCTATTGCCTGTTCAATTGTATCGGAAGTGATAATTCCAGTTGCAACTGGAATTTTCCCTTCCAGATTCAACTGTGTTATTCCTCTGAATACCTGGGATGATAAATATTCAAAATGTGGTGTATCTCCTCTTATTATTGCTGAAAGGCATATGAGAGCATCATATTTCCCATTTTCAACCATAGCTTTACATGCATATACTGTTTCAAGTGCTCCAGGGACCCAGACAATTTCAATATCATCTCTGCTTCCATTATGTCTGACTATGCAGTCAATAGCACCTTCAAGCAATCTTTTTGTAATGAATTCATTGAACCTGCTTACAACTATACCGAACTTTTTCCCTTTGGCATCAAGAATACCTTCTTTAATTTTCATCTTCTCCCTCCGTGTTTAATATATGTCCGAGTTTTTCCTTTTTTGTTTTCAGGTACTTTTTTGAATAAGAAGTGGAGGAAATTTCTATTGGAACTCTTTCCACAATTTTAATACCATAACCTTCAAGTCCAACAACTTTCCTTGGATTATTTGTCAGAAGGCGGATTCTTGTTAAACCCAGATCAGCAAGAATCTGTGCTCCAATCCCATAATCTCTTAAATCTTCAGGAAATCCAAGTTTTAAATTTGCTTCAACTGTATCAAGACCCTTTTCATCCTGGAGTAAATATGCCTTCAACTTATTTTTCAGACCTATTCCTCTACCTTCCTGTGGAAGATATATGAGCACACCTCTTCCTTCTTTTTCAATCATCTCCAAAGCTTTATGTAGTTGTTTACCGCAATCACACCTTTCAGAATGGAATACATCTCCAGTAAGGCATTGAGAATGTACTCTTACAAGAATACTGTCATTTTCATCTTTCAACTTAAGGTCACCTTTAACAAGAGCAAGATGGGGATTCCCCTCAATGAGGTCTTCATAAAGGATAAGTTTAAAAACTCCAAATTCAGTAGGAAGTTTCACAGAAAGTAATCTTTTTACAAGTTTTTCTTTTTTTCTTCTGTAAGTAATGAGGTCTTTTATAGTGATTATCTTCAAGTTATATTTTTCTGCAAATTCAATAAGTTGAGGTAATTTTGCCATCTTCCCATCATCACCCATTATTTCACACATAACACCAGCAGGATAAAGTCCAGCAAGTTTTGCAAGGTCTACAGCTGCTTCTGTATGTCCTGCTCTTACAAGTACACCTCCAGGTTTTGCTCTTATAGGAAAGACATGGCCAGGTCTTGCAAGGTCTTCTGGTTTTGTCTTTTTATCTATCAGAACTTTTATTGTAAATGCTCTATCATAAGCGGATATCCCTGTAGTTACTCCATAGGCAGCATCAACAGAGACGGTAAAATCTGTTCCATGCAGAGCAGTATTTTCAGGAACCATGGGAGGAAGTTTTAATTCTTCAAGTCTTTCAGGTAATAATGCAACACATATCAATCCTCTTGCCTCTTTCGCCATAAAGTTTATTGCTTCAGGAGTTACCTTTTCAGCAGCAATTATAAGGTCTCCTTCATTTTCCCTGTTTTCATCATCAACAACTATTACAAATTTTCCATTCTTTATATCCTCAATTGCCTCTTCAATTCCACTGAATATCTTTTTCATTTTTCCCTCACAATTTTTTCTATATATTTTGCAAAAATGTCAACCTCAACATTAACACAATTGCCAGGAATTTTCTCTTTCAAATTTGTATTTTCTATTGTATATGGTATGAGGTTAAAAGAAATGATACTGTTTTTTATTTCAGAAACAGTAAGTGAGATTCCATCAATTCCAATATTCCCTCTTCTGACAACATATTTTTCAAACTCCTTTGGGATTTTCAATTTTAAAATGGCTGTGTTCCCATGTCTTTCTATCTGATAAATTGGAGTTTGAAAATCTATATGTCCTGTGAGAATATGCCCACCAATCCTTTCTCCCACCTTTATCGCCCTTTCAAGATTTACCTTTTCTCCAATATTTATTTTCCCAAGATTTGTCTCTTTTTGAGTATTTTTGCTGAGGCTGACATAAAATGAATTTTTTTCTATTTTTTCAACGGTCAGACAGACACCATTTACCGCAATACTGTCTCCTTCCTTTAAGTCTTCAAAGACCTTATTTGCTTCTATCCGGAGTCTCAATACCCCATTTGAAAAAATCTTTTTTAAAATCTTTCCTGTCTCTTCAACTATTCCTGAAAACATGGCTTCCCTATAATAAGTATATCTGAATCAATTCTTTCCATACAAATTTCATCAATCTTAATAACCTTATCAATATCTTCTATATCCTTTCCCCCTATTGGAGAGAGAGAATTTTCACCACCTATTATTTTGTTCCCGATAAATACAATTACCTCATCAACAATTTTCTCTTCCCAGAAAGATGTTATAACCTCCTTTCCTCCTTCAACAATTATTATACCTATCTCAAGCTGGAAAAGTTTTTCCAGAACTTCCTTTATTTTAATTTTCCCATTATCTTCTCCAACTTTAATTATCTCACAGTTTTTAAGTTTTAATCTTTCAACTGATGAATCTGGAGTCTTTGATGATGTGAAGATAAGAACTTTGCTCTTTTCATTCTTAAAAATATTTGCATCTGTGGGGATGCGCAGGTGAGTATCAAGTACAATCTTGTAATATCTTTTCTTCTCAATCAGCCTTTTTTTAGTCTGGTAATGTGGGGGTATGAAATCAAGGTATGGATTATCCTTCAAGACTGTATTTATACCAACAACTATCCCATCATATTCAAACCTTTTCATTCTCCATATCTGTCTTGATTTTTCAGATGTTATCCATTTTGAATCTCCTGAATAAGTTGCAATTTTACCATCTATACTTTGAGCCCATTTAAGAACCACATATGGTCTTCTTTTTGTGATATAGGTAATATAACTTCTGTTCAATTCTTCTGCCTCTTCCCTTAACCATCCAACTCTCACCTTTATTCCATTCTCTTCAAGTATCTTAAATCCCTTTCCATTTACCAGAGGATTTGGGTCCTCCATACAGCTTACAACTTCTTTAATCCCATAAGATATTATCATATCAGTGCAGGGAGGAGTTTTTCCATAATGGCAGCATGGCTCAAGATTCACAAATAAAGTTGCTCCTTTAGCTCTTTCTCCTGCCTGTCTCAATGCTTCAACTTCTGCATGTGGGCCACCATATATCTGATGGAATCCTTTCCCAAGGACTCTTTTCCCCTTAACCACTATCGCACCGACCATTGGATTTGGACTTACAAGTCCTTTCCCCTTTTCAGCCAGTTTTATAGTCTCTTTGAGAAATTTTTCATAAGGAGTTTTCATTTTCAATTTAACCTGTTTTTGCTAAAATTTTTAATTATGGTAAAGATAATATTTTCCTCATTCCTTTATCTTACAATTATCTTATATCCTGCTTCCTTACAAGTTTATTTTACTCCTCATGGAAGATTAGACAATTTTATTCTTGAGAAAGTAAAAGAAGCAAATAGATGTGTGTATATTGCAAGTTATTCTTTTGGATGGGAAAAACTTTCAAAGCAACTTGTCGGTCTGGAAAAGAAAAATGTTGATGTGAAGATATTTGTTGAGAAATCTTTCTGCAAATCATCCATTGATATAAGGAAAGATAATGTGAAAAGTTGTTTATTCCATCCAAAATTTATGGTTATTGATAAAGAAAAGGTATTTATCGGTTCACTGAATTTTACATATGAAAATTTCTATCTCCACCATAACAACATCATTTTCATTGAAAATGAAAAACTTGCAAGTTATTTCCATAAGGTATTTCTCCGTTTCTGGAAAAGAAAAGGTGTAAAGGGATATTATAAAGATGGAAAATTTGAAGTTTACTTTTCTCCCTGGTCAGATTGCGAAAATATTCTGAAAAAATATATTCTTTCTGCAAATTCCTCAATTTATTTTGCATTATTTGATTTTACTTCTGAAGAGATTGCAAGGCATATTGTAAAAAAGAGAAAAGAGGGTGTAAGAGTATTCGGAATCATTGAAAGAACCAGAATTCTTCCCTATTCTGTATTTTATCTTTTAAAAGATTTTGGATGTAAAATGAAGAAGAGCAATATGGCAGGTTTTCTCCACGATAAATTTTTTATAATTGATGGAAAGACAGTTATAACAGGCTCTTACAATCCAACTGTTTCTGCAAGGAAAAATATAGAATGTCTTTTTATTGTGAAAGATATAAAAGTTGCTGAGGAATTTATGAAAGAATGGAAAAATTTATGGTTCTGGTACAGTTTCTGAACCCGAGGCTAAACCTCGGCATTTGGGATGATTGAGAGATAAGGGATTTCATGTTATCCATTTCAAAATTTTCATGATCTGTTCTGTTTTGATTCTCAGATAATACTTTGCCTTTTTCATAGCATCTCTGTAATCAACCAGTCCCGGCAAAATACTTATAATACTTATCATGTTTGAATCCAGTATTTTATAAATTTCCTCATCGACTGTTCCGCATAAAGCAATTGTTGGTATTCTGTATTTTTCTGCAAGATTGAAAAGAATCTGGAGTGTTTTTCCATAAAAAGTTTGTTTGTCAATTTTCCCTTCTCCTGTTATTAGTAAATCGGCTTTTTTAATTTTCTCTTTGAAATTTCCCATTTTAAGTATCGTTTCAGCTCCTGATTTTATCTCTGCATTTAAAAATGCAAGAAAACCTGCAGAAATTCCTCCTGCTGCACCTGCCCCCTCAATTTTACTTACCTTTTTACCTGTAAATTTTTCAATAACACATGCATAATTTTTCAATCCTCTATCCAGAAACTCAACTGTTTTCTCATCGGCTCCTTTCTGTTTTGCATAGATATAAGAAGCCCCTTTCTTACCATAAAGGGGATTTTTAACATCAGAAAGTATGATAAATTTACATTTAACTGTATTTTTAGGCAATTCTGAAGCATCAACTTTTACAATTTCAATTAAATCCTTTCCAGTTCCAGGATATATAAGAGAGCCATCTTTTCTGAAAAATTTTATTCCGAGTGCAGTTAAGGCTCCAATTCCTCCATCATTTGTAGCACTTCCTCCAACTCCAAGATATATCCTTTTACATCCATCTTCTATTGCTTTTTTAATAATCTGCCCAACTCCAAAAGTTGTTGTTTTAAGAGGATCTCTTTCTTTTTCTTTCAAAAGAGTTAATCCAGCTGCTTTTGCCATTTCAACAAAACAATTTTCACCCTTTTTAAGATATTCTGCTTTTATTTTTCTTCCAAGAGGGTCAGAGACAGATACTCTTTTCCTTTCACCACCAATCAGTTTTTCAATAACATCAAGTGTCCCCTCACCTCCATCTGCAAGCGGAAATAAAATAGTTTTTGCAGAAGGAAAAATTTTTTTAACACCGCTTTTTATTATTTCTCCTGCTTCTATACTTGATAGAGAACCTTTGAAAGTATCAGGTGCTATGAGAATGTTCATGATTTAATCCGGAAAAGGGATGAGTTTATAACTTGTTTTCCCAAGTCCTATTTCTTCCCCATATTTTAACTGGAAGTGATAAGGAACATCTGGTCTTGCCTTCAGGAAAACATCCTTTCCTTCCTTTTCTTTTATTAAATCCACAGAGGCTTTATCAATTGCTACAGGGTCCTTTGATACAAGAACTCCGATATCCTTTGCAATTCTTTCTCCTGGATCTGGACAGCAATCACAATTCTTTGTTATATTTATCAAAAAGTTTATTGCGCAGAAATTCCCTTTATAAAATTTAATTATCCCTGCTGCATATTCAACAAGTCTTTCATCAAATATCTGTGGAGTAACACTTGACCATGGTATTTCTATTGTCTTTTCAGGACATACATGGATACATTGAGCACACCCAATACATTTTTTCTCATCTATCTTTGCCTTTCCATCCTCTATTGATATTGCTCCAGCAGGACAATTTTTCACACATGTTCCACATCCAGTACATTTTTCCCTTTTTATCTGAGGTATAATATTTGAATGCATTGCAAATTTACCTTTCCTTGAGGCACATCCCATTCCAATATTTTTTATTGTTCCACCGATTGAAGCAAGCTCATGCCCTTTAAAATGTGTAAGGGCTATCATACCATCTATTTCTGTGTATTCTGTTGCAACAAAAATCTCTTTGAAATGTTTGTAATTTACTTTAATGGAAATCTCGTCATTTCCCATATATCCACCTGCAATAAGAATTGGTATCCCAAGAGTGTGGTAATTGTGGAGATAGGCAACCTTTAAATGTGAGAATGTATCAGCCCTTTCACCTCTATATAAAACATTTGTATCGGTGAGGAAAGGGAAAGCTTTTTTCTCCTTCAGAATCTCAACAATTCCTTTTAAATATTCAGGTGGAATGTGGTTATTGTGGCTGGAATTTCCAAAGTGTATTTTAAGGGCTATTTTCTGTTCTTCTTTTACAAAATCAAAAATTTCTGTATATTCAATAAATTCTTTAATCTTATCTATTTTTTCTATTGGAAGAAAGAAAACATCACTCATTTCCCGAGTTTTTTACTCCAGACTTCTATAAAATATTCCAGAGACCTGTCGTATGTCTTTTCTGCTTCTGGAGGGAAAAGGCAGCCAGGCAATTCTCTATTTTTCCAGTGGTATCTTAAGCATTCACAGCAGATACCTTTCTTTTCGCATCCAGGATAAGAACACGGACAATTTTTAAGGTTTTTTTCTTTATTTACACATTCTGCCATTTTAACCCCCTATTTGCTGCAGAATATTTTTCAATGCTTTTGAAGCTTTTTTAAATCCATCAGGTCCTGAAAAACCTGTAAATTGTCCTGCCTGTGAAAGATGTGGTTCAAGAGTTAAAAATACTTCTTTATCTTTGCTTATTTTTGCAAAATCAGAAAGGACTTCCTTTATCTGTCCTTCTCCTTCTCCAGCAGGAACACATATTATTTTTCCACCTGTTTTGCTTTTTGGTATCCCATCTTTTATATGGAAGTATTCAATCCAGTCTTTTAAAAGAGGATATGCTTCATCATAAGGTTTTATACCATCAAGAATGAAATTTGCAGGGTCAAAGCAGGCTCTTAAATTTGGAGAGTTTATTGTTTTTAAAATATCAAGACAATTTTCAGGTCTTTCTCCATATATAGCATGTTCATTTTCATGGACAAGTATAACCTTTTCCTTCTCAGCATATTTTGCCTTTTCTTCCATCCTTTTCATAACCTCATCTCTGTAATTTTTAATATCTTTTCCCTCAGGAGGATAATATGAGAAGATTCTTATATATTTTGTTTCAAAGAATTTTGCAAGATATACTGCATACTGGAACTTTTCAAAGTGAGGAGAAAAATCATCAGTGATTTTAATTTTTCCTATAGGGGAGGCTATTGCAGAAATTTTAAATCCATATTCAGAAAGTATATCCTTTATCTCTTTTATCTCTTCTTCCTTTAAATCCAGAACATTTTTATTCCATACCCCTCTGAGTTCAAGGTAACTGATTCCCTCACTTTTCATCACTTCAAGCTGTTCTCTTAAATCAGTTGAAATCTCATCTCCAAATCCGCTTAAAATATACATTTTTTATCTCCTTTTTTCTAAAATAAATTTATAAATATTTTTCCAGTTAATTCCCATTTTTTCAAATAAATCATCAGGCTTTCCAGAACCTCCATAATCCTTAATACCAAATCTGAAGAATTTACCTTTATATCCCTTTTCCAGCAGGTACATACCCACAGTACATCCAAGGCCAGTATCGACATTATGGTCTTCATATGTGATTATGAAATTTGTGGAAATTGCTTTCTCAATCATTTCTTCATCCACAACTGTTGGGCATGAAAAGTTTAAAATCCCTATGATTATTCCTTCTTTTTTTAATTCCTCATAAATCTTTATCGCCCTCTGCACCATACATCCCATCGTAATTATATATCCATCCTTTCCCTCTCTTATTAAATCAGCCTTCCCATATTCAAACTTGTAATTTTCATCAAAAAATATTTCACCATTCTCTTTAAGAATAACTTCTGTTTTTGACCTTCCCATTCCAACAAACCAATTCCCGGGCTTATCCACTATATACCTTATAACTCTATCTGTCTGATTTGGGTCTGCCGGGATTATTATTTTAAATCCATAAAGATTTCTCAAAACACCTATATAATCAATACACTGATGAGTCTTTCCATCTTCCCCAACATCAATCCCTAAGTGTGTACATATGAGTTTTAAATTTGTGAAATTCTGGTCATTCAATCTCTGTTGATTATATGTCTCATCAACACCGAATACTCCAAAATCAGCAAAAAAACTTACAACTCCATTTACAGAGGATGCTCCAGCTATGGTTGCAGCATTATGTTCCTGCACACCAACCTGGAAAAATCTGTCAGGGAATTCTTTCTGGAATAAATCTGTTTTTACAGAAGAGGCAAGGTCACAGTCAAATACAATAATTGGATATTCAGTATTTTTTGCATTTAATTTTGCAAGATCTAAAAGTGCTTTACCAAATGCGCTTCTGTTATCTGTTTTTTCTCCACTGCTGTATATAATAGGCTTTCCTTTCTCTATCTCTGGAGAAAAGTAAAATTTCCTTTCAGGATAATTCCATTTTTTCTCCCTCAATTTTCTGTATTTATCAAGGAGTGAAGGTGAAAGACCGAGTTCTTCCATTGCTTTTTTATATTCCTCTTCACTCAGAGGTTTTCCATGGTACTTGGGCTGGTTTTCCATAAAAGATATCCCTTTCCCCATAACAGTATGGGCAATTATACAGACAGGTTTATCAATTTTTAATGATTCCCTTATTTTCTGATAAAGCTGTTCAAAATTATGTCCATCTGCTTCCATTACCTCCCATCCATCAGCTTTATAATTTTCACAAATTTTACATGGCATCACCTTTTCTATATCCCCGCTTATCTGCAATCTGTTGTAATCAATTATTACTGTTAAATTTGAAAGATTATATTTTGTGGCAAATCTTCTTGCTTCTCCCACCTGTCCTTTCGTCTGTTCTCCATCACTCATAATAACAAACGTATAACTTTCTCTTTTATGGATTTTATCAGAAAGAGCAAATCCACATCCTGCAGAGAGTCCCTGCCCGAGATTCCCTGTTCCCCATTCCACACCGGGAACCTTCCTTACAATATGTCCCTCAAATATACTTCCACAGAGTCTGAATGTTGAAATTGCCATATCAATATCAAAAAAGCCGAGTCTTCCCAAGACAGAATATACTGCAGCAGATGTATGTCCATGACTTATAATAATTTTATCCCTTTCAGGGTCATCAATTTTGGAAGGGGATATATTGGCATAGGAAAAGACTGTGAGGTATATATCAAGGGAGGAAATTGCACCACCTGGATGCCCTGAATTTGCAAGAGTTGTCATGGTGAGAATATCCCCTTTGCACAATCTTGATAATTCTTCCAGTCTCTTTATCTCTTGTTGTGATAAACTTTCCTTTTTAAATCTCTCCATTTTCCCTCTTTAGGCTTTAATTTTATAATTTTTAACATTAATTGACAAGTGCTTCAGAATAAAGATATAAATAAAAAATGGTTCCTTATACTTTATTTCTGTCCTATAAATTCATGGGTAAAAAAAGGGAAGGATACCTCTCCTT
>QNCF01000018.1 GCA_003644395.1 Candidatus Omnitrophota bacterium | reverse complement strand
TTGAAGGATTACTTATAAACCTTACAGAATCAATATATTCTCTTGTTGGACCTGCACTTATCAGAATTTTCACTCTTTCCCCTTATCAGATAATGAATTTTTTGATAAATATTCAATTTCAGCTTCCAAAAATTTATCTATATCTCCATCCATTACAGCCTCAATATTTCCTGTCTCAACCCCTGTCCTGTGGTCTTTTACAAGTGTATATGGGAAGAAAACATAAGAACGTATCTGGCTTCCCCATCCTATCTCTTTCTGCTGATTCCTCTCTTCTTCCTTTTTCTTTTTCTGCTCTTCAAGCTGGAGCTGATAAAGTCGGCTCTTTAAAATTTTAAGAGCAATCTCCTTGTTTTTAAATTGACTTCTTTCATTCTGGCACTGGACAACTATTCCTGTTGGTTTATGCCTTATTCTTACAGCTGTCTCAACTTTATTAACATGCTGACCACCATGACCCCCTGCTCTGAAAGTCTCTATTTCCAAATCCTCATCCCTTATCTCAACTTTTATATCCTGCTCAACTTCTGGAATCACATTTACAGCTGCAAAACTTGTATGTCTTCTCTTATTTGCATCAAAAGGTGAAATTCTTACAAGTCTGTGGACCCCATTTTCTCCTTTCAACCATCCATATGCATAAGCACCAGAAATTATTGCAGTTAATCTTTTATAACCTGCCTCTTCACCAGGGAGATAATCTATCACCTTAACATCGTATCCTTTCTTTGAAGCCCATTTTGAATACATCCTCCATAACATACTCACCCAATCACATGCTTCTGTTCCACCTGCCCCTGAATGGAGTGTTATAATGGCATTTTTATAATCCTCTTCAGTCCACATCAATTCCTTCCTCAAACTTTCCATTTTATTTTTCAAATCCTTAATCTTTCTCTCTCCCTCCTGCTGGAGTTCAATATCTTTTCCTATATTTAAAAGTTCATTTATAGTCTCAACCTCCTGGATATCTCTTTCAATTTCTTCTATCTTTCTTATTCTCTCATTCATAATAGCCCATTTTTTCATCTTTTCACTATCTTTCTTCGGATTCCAGTACCCCTTCTTCCTCTTTTCATTCTCAAGAACCTCAAATTTCTTCTTTTCCTCTTCAATATTAAACTTTTCCTTCAACCTTTCCCAATCTTTCTTAATCTGTTCCAGTTTATTCTTCAATTCCTCCATTTTCAATCTCCTCCAGCTTCTTCCATAAAACCTCCATCAATTCCTTTACTCCTTCTCCTGTAAGAGCGGAGATGAAATAAACTTCATCAAAATAATTTTTCAAAATCTCAATGTTTTTATTTGAAGATGGTAAGTCAATCTTATTTCCAACAACAATTTCCTTTTTTTTCACCAATTCTTCACTGTAAGATAATAATTCCTTTCTTAAATTTTCGTATCTTTCAATAACATTATCAACAGAAAGGTCAATCAGATGGAGAAGAATTTTTGTCCTTTCAATATGCTGTAAAAACTTAATACCAAGCCCTTTACCTTTTGAGGCTCCTTCAATCAATCCTGGAATATCTGCAATTACAAAACTTCTGAAATCATCAATTTTAACAAGCCCGAGATTTGGTGAAAGCGTTGTAAAAGGGTATGGAGCAATTTTTGGTCTTGCTTTTGAAACCTTTGAAAGAAGTGTGCTTTTCCCGCTATTTGGATATCCAACAATACCAACATCTGCAATAAGTTTCAATTCAAGTTTTATATATTTTTCTTCCCCCTTTTCTCCTTTTGTCGCTATTTTTGGGGTTCTGTTTGTTGAAGATTTAAAATGTGTATTACCTTTCCCTCCTTTGCCTCCCTTTGCCACAAGGACTTTATCACCTTCTTCCACAAGGTCTGCAATTTTTTTCTCCTTTCCATCCACAATCTCTTTAATAACAGTTCCGCATGGCACAGGTATAAAAAGGTCTTCACCTTTCTTCCCCTCTTTATTATTCCCACTTCCATGTTGTCCATTTTCTGCTCTGAAATGCCTTTTATAATGGAAATCTATCAGTGTCTTTATGCTTTTATTTGCAACAAAGTATACACTCCCTCCATCTCCACCATCACCACCACATGGCCCACCTTTTGGAACACCTTTCTCCCTTCTGAAAGCAATACACCCATTCCCACCATCACCTGCTTTCACCCATATTTTTGCTTCATCAATAAACTTACTCATTCTTCTTTATTTCTTTCTTCAATTCCTCAATATCTTTTTTTGTAGCAACTCCCAATCCTGAAAGGAAATTCAAAACCAAATTCTTCATGCAAGATTTACCTTTTTTCAATTTTTCCTTCATATCTTCAAGTGATTCCTTTATCTTTTCCTTATCCACTTCTTTTTCCACATTTTTCAAAAATTCCTTAAACTTCTTCTTTCCATAAATCAGCCCACCTATTCCAAAAGTAAATATCTTTTCACCCAGATTTTCCTTTTTATTTTTCATTTATTTATCACCTCCTTTGCTTTTTTTATTATTTCTTTAGCAACATTTTCAGGAATTTTCAATTCAACAAGTTCATTTTTTTCAGCATTTGCAAGTGAAACAATATCAGGGAATTTTTCAAGTAATTTCTTCTTCCTCTTTTCCCCAACCCCCTTTATCTCATCCAGAAAAGAAAAAACTGTCTTCTTTCTTCTTAAAAGTTTGTGGTATTTTATTGCAAACCTGTGTGCTTCATTCCTCACCCTCTGTAGCAGATGCAAAACAGGAGAATCCTGTGGTAAAATTATCGGCTTATCACTCCAGAGTGTATATATCTCTTCCCTTCTTTTTGCGAGAGAAATAACAGGTATATCAAGTTTCAGTTCTTTCAAAACCTGGTATACAGCATTAAGCTGTCCTTTCCCTCCATCAACAAGTATGAGGTCAGGTATCTCTTTTCTCTCTTCTTCAGAATCAAATCTTCTCCTTATAACTTCCCTCAACATTCCGTAATCATCTATTCCATCCACTGTTTTAATCCTGAATTTTCTGTATCCTTCTTTGTAAGGTATTCCGCCTTTAAAAGCAACTTTGCTTCCTGCAGCCATATCTCCACCTATATTTGAAATATCATAACCTTCTATCAGATTTGGAATTTTTGGCAGATTAAGTATTTCTGCAAGATTTGCAAGAACATTTTCCTTTCCATAAGATACAAGTTCTTCTTCCTCCCTGACAGGAAATTTCTCTTTCATTTTCTGCAAAAGGAATAATCTCTCCTTCAACTTCTGTGCTGTCTCAAAATCCCATCTCTCAATTGCCTCTTCCATCCATTTTTTCAATTTTTTCTCAAACTGCGCATACTTTCCCTCAAAAAATGATATTATCCCTTCAACAAGTTTTGAGTATTCTTCTTCACCGATTTTACCAGCACATGGGCCACTGCAAAGACCTATATGATACTGTGTACATACATTGCTGATTTTATCCATTTTCTTTTTACAGTTCCTTATTGGGAAATACCTTCTCAAAAACCTGACAAGTTTTTTGAGAAGTTTTACATTTGTAAAGGGGCCAAAATAGATACCATCATCTTTCTTTTCTTCCCTCACTATCTGGATTGATGGAAACTTTTCATTTGTTATCTTAACAAGTGGATAACTTTTCCCATCTTTCAAGTTAACATTGTATTTTGGCTGATATTCCTTTATAAGGCGATTTTCAAGCAAAAGGGCTTCAGATTCAGAATATACAGGTATAACTTCAATATCTTTTATCTGTGGTGTCAGGACAAGATTTTTTAAATTTGAAGAAGCTGTAAAATATGATTTTACCCTTTTTGACAATGAAGATGCCTTCCCAACATAAATAACCTGCCCTTTCTCATCTTTCATAATATATACACCTGGAGTATCAGGAATTTTTTCCAGTTTCTCCTTCAGTTTTCTTTCCATCATCTTTTTTACTCGCTTCTTCTACATAATTTAACTGGAGTTCTGCAATGGCATTTGTCAGAAACTTCTCTTCCTTTTCATCAAGATTCCCTTTTGTCTTTTCCTTCAGCATCTGAAGAATATCTATTATCTTCTGAACCATCTCAAGATTCTTCTTCACCTCTCCTGTAACAGGGTCTGCTATTTTACCAAGGCTCTGGTATCCCCAGTTTAGGAAGAAAGAAACAACAAATATAAAAAGGTTCTCCTCCATTTTCCCCTCCCAAATCCAATAATTATTATACTTTTTAAAAGGAGAGTATTAAACTTCAAAAGATTATTTTCCTGAAATAAACACCTGCAATCTTATCAGCAATAATTTTACTTATCCCAAAAACCCAGTGTAAAAGTCCAAAAAATGCAAGTCCCATAATTATGAAAATTCCAAATCTTTCAATTCTATTATATCTTTCCCTGATCTCCACAGGAAGGAAGGCAGACAGAACCCTTGAACCATCAAGTGGAGGGATAGGAATAAGGTTAAAAAATGCAAGAACAAAATTTATATATCCTCCATAGAGGAAATATATTTTTACATCCACAGAAAAAGGAAGGATTCTGTAAAGCAAACAGAAAAATACTCCGAGAAAAATATTACTCAAAGGGCCTGAAATCCCAACCATAAATATTCCTCTCTCATAATTTCTGAAATTAAAAGGATTTACAGGGACAGGCTTTGCCCATCCGAAAAGGACGGGTGCCCTGTAAATTAAACTTAAAAGCAAAGGGAAAAGTATTGTCCCGACAGGGTCTATATGAGGTAAAGGATTTAAAGTGATTCTTCCCATCAATTTTGCAGTATCATCTCCATTGTAATATGCAGCAAGCCCATGGGAACATTCATGGATAACGACTGAAAACAACAAGAAGAAAAATATGATTATTATCTCAAGGAATCCCATTTTATCTTTAAAATTTTTATAAACATCAGATAAACCCCAACCCCTCCTATTATACTTGTAAAAATGAAAAGAGGCAAATCAAACCTGGTGGAAAAATAATGCTTAAAGATACAGAGAAAAATTCCATAGATTATTGATGAGAAGAGTATTTTGAGAAAATCAAAATTAAGCCTTCCAATCTCAAGTCTCAAATGTTTTTTCTGAAAAATCCAGAAAAGAAAAGCAAAATTTGAAAAACCAACAATAGAAGTTGAAAGAGCAATACCACCATGAGCAAAGAACCTCATAAGAACTATATCAAGGAAAAAATTAATCCCTATACTCCATATTCCAACTTTTACAGGAGATGCTGTATCTTTGAATGAATAAAAACACCTTGTAAGAATTGATGCTGCACCATAACCCATAATCCCTATGCTGTAACATGCAAGAGGGAAAGCTGTGAGTTTTACAGATTCTACATCAAAAATTCCCCTTTTAAAAAGGAAAGTTATGATTTCATTTCTCATGATTATGAGATAAATTGTTGATGGGAGTAAAAGGAAAAGCAAAATTCTGAAAGCAAAATATAAATTTTTCCGGAAAGAAGAAAAATCAAGTTTTGAAACATTTTCAGAAAGTGATGGAAGAGCAACTGTTGAAAGGGATATCCCAAATATTCCAAGCGGTAACTGGTAAACTCTTGTTGAGAACCATAAAGCTGAAACCATACCAGGAGAGAGGAAATTTGCAAGTGTATAATCTGTAAGTAAATTAATTGGACCAACAGCAACACCAAAAATTACAGGGATAATCAATCTTACCATCTTTTTTATTGCAGGGTGAGTGAAATTAAAATTTAATCTGAAAGATATATTTCTCTTCTTTACACCTGCCAGCTGGAATAAAAACTGACCAATCCCACCGAGAATAATTCCTATACATAATCCAAGTATCTTTTCATTAAGTGATTCTCCAAAAAAAGGACATATGAAGAAAAGGGAAAAAATCCAGAAAATATCAAGAATAATTGGGGATAGACTTGGAATTAAAAAATGTTTATAGGAATGGAGAATACCCATATTTAAAGAAGCAAGAGAGATAAAAATCAAATAAGGAAATGTGAATTTTAAAAGATCAAATACCCAGAACCATTTTGAAGTAATCGGAAAAAATTTTGTAATTAAATTTGATAGAATGAAAAAGATGATAAAAAGGGAAAATGTTATGAGGATTGAAAGGGTGAAACAGCTGTTCAAAATTTCTGGAATTTCAGACTTTTTTTTCTCATCAACTATATATTCAGTGAAAACAGGAATAAATGCTGTGCTTAAAGCACCTTCTGCAACAAGACCTCTGAAAAAATTGGGTATCATAAATGCAAGTAAAAAAGCATCATATATAAATGTTGTTCCAAAAAATTTTGCAGAAAATATTTCTCTGAAAAGCCCAAAAATTCTTGAAATAATAGTCCCGAAAGCAACAATCATAAAGGCTCTCGCAAGATAGGGGATTTTCATTTTCTAACTCTTAATATAGGGAAAAGGATAACTTCTCTTATAGAAGGAGTGTCGGTGAATAACATTGTCATTCTATCTATCCCGATACCAAGACCACCAGCAGGTGGCATCCCATACTCCAAAGCTTCAATGTAGTCAGTATCAACTGTCTTTGGTCTGTCCTCTCTCTGCAATTTAACTTCTTCAATAAATCTGTTTTTCTGTTCAATAGGGTCATTAAGTTCTGAATATGCATTTGCAATCTCAAGTCCCCCTATGAAAAGTTCAAACCTTTCAACAATCTCCTCATTTCCAGGGAAATTTTTTGCAAGAGGAGATGTCTCCTTTGGATATCCAATAACAAATGTTGGAGAGATAAGTTCAGGCTGTATTTTCTTTTTAAATATTGCTTCAAGCAACTCAAAAACATCTTTCTCCTCTTCCTTTTCAATTTCAAGTTTCATCTCCTTTATCTTTTTCCTCACAGCCCCAATATCTTTCCAGTCTTCAATCCCAATTGATTTATAAATTTCCTTCAATTCCATAACCTTCCATGGTCTTGAAAAATCTATCTCCTTACCCTGATATGAAATTTTCAAACTCCCATTCAAATTTTCACATATATAAACAAAAAGTTCTTCTGTAATTTCCATCATCTTTCTGTAATCTGCATATGCCTGGTAAAGTTCAAGCATTGTGAATTCAGGATTGTGGAGTGTTGATATACCTTCATTTCTGAAACACCTGTTAATCTCATAAACCTTCTCAAATCCACCAACAAGCAATCTTTTAAGGTAAAGTTCAGGAGAGACCCTGAGATAAAGCTCCATATCAAGACTGTTATGGTAAGTGATAAATGGCTTTGCAGTTGCTCCACCAGGGATCGGATGCATCATTGGTGTTTCAACTTCCAGAAAACCCTTTTTATCAAGGAATTCCCTTATCAACTGTATAATCCTTATCCTCTTTTTAAAAATCTCCCTCACATCTTTATTTACAAGCAGGTCAACATATCTCTTTCTGAACCTTATCTCAACATCTCTCAAACCATGCCATTTTTCAGGAAGTGGTCTTAAGGATTTTGAAAGGATTTTGAACTCTTTCACAAGGATTGTTAATTCCCCTGTCTTTGTCCTGAAAACATCACCCTTAATACCGATAATATCGCCGATATCAAGTTTTTTGAAAATCTTATATCCATCCTGAAGAATATCCTCCTTAAAATAAACCTGTATCTTACCGCTCCAGTCAACGATATCTGCAAAAGAAGCCCTCCCATGTTTTCTTATAGCAATAATTCTCCCTGCAACACTTACATTTTCTTCCCCTTCCTTAACCTCATTTATTGGAATACGGGAAAATGCTCTCCCATAAGGTTCTATTCCCATCTCAAGAAGTTCTTTTAATTTTCTGTTCCTTTCCTCAATTATCTCCCTCTCCCCCATCTTTCTTGACCTTTCTTATCTTAACCCACTTTATTTTCTTTCTATCGGCTTCTTGAATTATAAACTCATAATCTCTATATGTAAATTTTTCTCCCTTTTTTGGGAGTTTACCCATAAAATCAAGAACAAACCCTGCAACTGTCTCAACCTTACCTTCTGGAAGACCAAGTTTTAATTTCTCATTTGCTTTCTCAATTTCCAAACTACCCTTCACCATATAACTCTTATCAGAAAGAGGTATAATCTCTTCCATCTCCTTCTTATACTCATCCGAAATCTCACCAACTATCTCCTCCAGCAAATCCTCCATAGTTACAAGCCCTGAAATTCCACCATACTCATCAACCACTATTGCCATCTGTATCTTTTCCCTCTGCAATTCCTTTATTAAATCCTGAACTTTCTTTGTTTCAGGAATGAAATAAGGCTGTCTCATTATATCCTTAGCCTTCAATTTTTCCATATTTGACGGGTCTTTCTCCTCATTTGCAAGAAGGTCTTTTATATATACAATCCCTGTTATTCTATCAATATTTTCTTTAAAGACTGGCAATCTTGAATACCCTTCCTTCACCATTATTTTCCTCACTTCTTTTAAAGGGTATTCCTCCTCAACAGCAACAATATTCACTCTTGGAACCATTATCTCCTTAACAGTCCTTTCCCCGAGTTCAAAAATACTGTGGATCATCTCCCTTTCTTCCTCCTCAATCACTCCCTCCTCCTCCCCTGCTGAAATCATCGCTTTTATATCCTCCTCACTTAGAACAGGTAGAATTGATTTTACATTTAAACCGAATATTCTTGTAAATCCATTTGAAATCAGAAGGAAAAGCGATGTGATGGGTGTTAAAATAAATGTGAAAAACCTTAAAGGGATTGCAACTGCCATTGCCACCTTTTCGGAAAATTTCTTTGCAATACTTTTTGGAATAATCTCTGCAAATATCAAAATTAAGAAGGTCATAATCCCTGTAACTACTGAAACACTCAGTTTATGGAAAAACTTATATGAAAAACTTGCTGCAAGGACAGAAGCACATATATTCACAATATTATTTCCAACAAGTGTTGTTATAAGGACTTTACCAGGGTCATCAAACCAGAATTTTAATTTCCTTGCCCTTTTATCTTTTTCAAGTAATTTCTTGAAATGGAAAAGGCTCAAAGAGATAAAGGCTGTTTCACTTGCAGAGAAGAAAGCAGAAAAGAAAAGCAATATAAGGATAATTATTAAATATCCTATAAACGTCGGGTCGCTCATTTTATCAAATATTCACTCCACATTTTCAATATTTTATCCTGTTCAGAATATAATTCCTTAAATTTAATTATAAAGTATTTAAGAAATTTTACAATATCAACCTTCTCCTTTTTTATCTCATTATAAGAAATTGCAAAATCCCCTATTTTATCCGTACTATTATTTAAATTTACCCCCACTCCAACCACAAAACAACCCTCTTTCTTTTCCACAAGAATCCCCGCTATCTTTTTACCTTTTACAATTATATCATTTGGAAATTTAATCCTGCAATCACTTATTCCGAATAAGGATAATGTCTCAACCAGAGCAACTGGAAATATTTTACTCACAGTATCTGAACCAATTTCCCTTTTCAAAATCCAGGAAAGATAAAGACCTCCAGGTGGAGAAAACCATTTCCTTCCATATCTACCTCTCCCACATGATTGTTCTTCAGCAACAACAATAACTTCCTTACCTTTATTTAAAAAATCCTCAGCTATATCCATTGTAGAAGTCACCTTTTTAAAAAAATAAACCTCTATTCCTTCTATCTCTTTTCTTTTAAATTCCATTTAAGAAAAGAGAGATTCCATAAATTGTAAGGTTTGGTTTATAAAAAAATGGAAAATCCATATTTTTTCTGAATTTATCAGCCCACCCTCCTGTAAGGACAACCTTTGAAACAGAATATCTCTCCATCATAATTTTCACAATACCATTAATTGCTGAAGAAAGCCCATATTTCAATCCTGAAGTTATAGATTTTTCTGTATCCTTTCCTATTAGCCCTGTTTTCATTCCAAAATCAACTTCTGGAAGAAATGATGTCTCTGTAAGAGAAGAAAGCCATAATTTGGGGCCTGGAATTATTATTCCTCCAGCAAATTCACCTTTTTCTGATACAAAATCAATTGTAACTGCTGTCCCCATATCCACAACAATTAAAGGAGAACCGAAAAGGAAATAACCAGCCTTACAATTGAGAATCCTGTCTATACCTGTCCTTTCAGGATTTTTCAATTTAACAGGGAATTTACAATTTTTATAAGTGATAATCTCAGGAGTAATTTTATACCTTTTCTTCAAAATCTCCTTAATTTTATCATTCACTTCAGGAACAACAGAAGCAATACCTATTTTCTCAATATTTTTCTCACTTATATCTGGAATGGAGGGATTTTTTTTAAAATCGCATGTCCTTATAAATTTCAATTCCTTCAGCCTTCTTTTTCTGTAAACTCCAAATTTTATCAATGAATTACCTATATCAACAGCGAGAAACATTTATTTATATCCACATAATTTAATATCAGTTATAAGGCATTCCCTCCTTTTCTCTGTATCAATCCCATCTGCTGAAAATGAAAGTCCTTTTTCTCTTTTCTTTTCTTCCTTAATTTTAAGTTGATAAATCTTCCTTCCATTCAAAAATATCCTGACTATTCCATCCTTCTTCATAAAAGAAATCTTATTAATCTTTTCATCAACAGATTTTTTAACAACCCTTCCATTATATGAAATTTTTCTCCCTTCTCCACCAATAGAAATCTCTGAACCATCAAAAATTATGGATGCAACAGTTTCAGAAGATGGAAGATAAATTTTAAATTCAAGTGAAAAATTTTCAGGAATATCCAGTCCATAAAAGACCTTCCCATCACTTAAAAATCTCAACCATTTTTCTCCCTTATATTTTGCAACTTCAACAGAAGTATCACCTGTATCCCAATTTTCAGGAATATCACCTATCCCGTATTTTGAAAAATCCTCTTCAAAAACAACTTTATTCCCTGGTTTAAATAGACTTTCTCCTCCAATAATTTCCTCTTCTTCCTCCTTTTTCTTCCCATTAGCAAGGTATCTGTAATATTCAGATGGAACACCCTTTACAATCTCATTTACAGCATTTTCAATCATTGCCATTACAGCTTTCTCCATCGGTGTATTTTTATATTTGGAAAAACCTGCTCCAAGAACAATCTTTCCAGGAATACCTCCACCTGCAATTCCAACTTTATGCTGTGAAGCATATCCTTCAACCTTCACACTTTTAATAATCCTTCTCGTCCTGACATCTATAAGTCTTATTGTTGCAGCAATATATGCTTCCTTTTTCTTTATATTTATCCCACCTCCAAACTTCCATGGTAAAGGTATAAAAATTCCACCACCTCCTGAACCTTTATAATCAGGCTCAAATGCTGTTATCGCTCCAACAACAATAATATCTGCAGTCTCAAAAGTCCCTTTCTTTAAAGGTTTCTTTGTCCATCCTTCCTTTCCAAATTCAAATTCTTCTTCAAGTTCCCTCAAACTTTCACCCTTCTCCAGGACTATAAATCTATTTGTTCTGAAAAGTGCATCAATAAGCATATCTCTTAAACCTTCCCCTATCTCTCTATTTGCCTTTGCTGCCTTAACTTTAAATCTTCCAACTGCAATCCTTGCTTTTGGCCCTTTATAAGTTACAACATTTTCAGCAGATGGGCCACCACCTTTCACTTCTGTCTTTACACCACCAGAAAGGTTAAGACTTATTAAAAAGAATGCAACAGAATAAATTAAAATTCTCATTTTTCCCCCTCCTTTTCTTAAATATATTACCATTCCATAAATAAATTTGACAAAAGACAAAATCCATCTGTAAAATTAAGAAAATGAGAAGAATTACAATCAAAAATTTCCTGAGAAATTTTCTCGTCTGGTGACCTTCCTTTAATCCCTTCCAAAAGGAGAAAAAAATGTATGAGAAGATAATTTCAAAATTAATTGAAATGAAAAACCTGGAAGAAAAAGAGACTTACAAAATGTTTAAAATGATACTTGAAGGCAAAATTTCAGATATCAAAACCGCCTGCTTTTTAACTCTTTTAAGAGTAAAGGGAGAACAGCCAAAAGAAATTACAGGAGCAGCAAAATTATTGAGGGAAAAATGCATTAAATTGGATGTTAAAAAAAAGAAAATAGCCGATACATGTGGAACAGGAGGAGATGGTACTGGAACATTCAATATCTCAACTGCCTGCGCAATACTTTCAAGTTCCTTGGGAATACCTGTAGCAAAACATGGAAACAGGTCAATAACAAGCAAATGTGGAAGTGCAGATGTTATGGAAGCTCTTGGATACAAAATAGAAATTCCACCTGAGAAAAGCAAGAAAATGCTTGAAGAAATAGACTTTACATTTTTATATGCTCCTATTTACCATAAGGCTATGAAAAATGTTGCAAATGTAAGAAAAGAACTCGGTTTCAGAACCATATTTAACATCCTCGGTCCTTTATGTAATCCATGCAATCCAGAAATTCAAATAATGGGTGTGAGCAATTACAAATTTTTAAAAATCCTTCCATATGTATTCAGAAACCTTGGAATAAACGGCTACATATTCTTCGGAGAGGATGGAATTGACGAGATAACACTTACAGGAAAAACATATATTGTTGAGGTCAGAAATGACAGAATAGAAGAATTTGAATTATATCCAAAATCCATAGGTTTGAAAATGTGTAAAATTGAAGATATAAAGGGAGGGAATGCAAAAGAAAATGCTGAAATTATAAAAGATATTATGAAGGGAAAAGAAAAAGGAGCAAAAAGAGATATAGTTCTTTTAAACACCTCAGCCTTACTTATGGCATCAAGAAAAGTGAAAAATTTTGAAGAAGGAATAGAAATATCTAAAAAAGCTATAAAATCAGGAATTGCTTATAAAAAACTCTGTCAGATTATTGAATATTCAAATAAATGATTCTGGAAGAAATAATAAGGATTAAAAAAGAGATAGTTGAAAAAAAGAAGAAAAGACCATTAAAAGAAAGGAATTTCCCTGTTTTAAAATTAACTGAGAGATTGGAGAAAGAGTTTGGAATAATAGCTGAGGTAAAAAAAGCATCACCTTCAGCAGGGATTTTAAAGAAAAATTACCGTCCAGCAGATATAGCAAAAATTTACGAAGAATGTGGGGCTTCAGGAATCTCTGTCCTTACATGTGAACCGTATTTTTTTGGAAGCATAGAACATTTAAGGAAGGTGAAGGAAAATGTAAATATTCCTGTATTGATGAAGGACTTTATCTTTGATGAATACCAGATTCTTGAGGGGAAATATTCAGGAGCAGACATTATACTTCTTATAGCAAAGATTCTCCAAACAAATCAACTTAAAAAACTTTCAAAATTTGCTGATTCTTTAAACCTTGAAGTTATTGTAGAAGTCCATGATAAAGATGATATTAAAAAAGCCTTTAAAATTGAAAACTGGGAGAATAAAATAATTGGAATAAATAACAGAGACCTGGAAAGTTTAAAGGTGGATATTAACACAACATTTAAATTATTAAAACTCCTCCCAAAAGACCAGATACCTGTGATAAGTGAAAGTGGGATAAAAGGAAGGAAAGAGATAATGAGATTGAAAGAGGAAGGGATAAAAGGGGTTCTGGTTGGAGAGACTCTGTTGAAAAGTAAAGATTTAAGAAAGAAATTCAAAGAAATATTTGGAAAATGAAGGTAAAGATAAAAATCTGTGGATTTACAAGGAAAAAGGACATTGAAGATGCTGTAAAAGAAGGAGTAGACTTCATTGGATTGAATTTCTTTCCAAAAAGCCCAAGGTATATAGAGCCAAAAGTAGCAGAAAAATTGCTTGAGGGTCTTGAAGGAGATTTTAAAAAGATAGGTGTATTTGTAAACCCTGATTTGAAAGGAATTGAGAAAATAGTTAAGAAATTGAGGCTTGATGGAATACAGTTACACGGAAATGAACCACCATCTCTTATAAAGAAATTCAAAAAGATTTTCCCCGAAAAAATAGTTATAAAAGCAATAAGGGTAAAAGATAAAGATAGTTTAAGAAAATTAAAAAAATATAAACCTGATTTTTTCCTTCTCGACGCATATTCAGAGGAAATCTTTGGCGGAACAGGTAAAAATCTGGATTACTTATTACTTGAAGGAGAAAAATTACCATGGGAAAAGATTTTCCTTGCAGGAGGGATAACCCCTGAAAATGTGAGGGATATCCTTAAAAAATTCAAACCATAC
>QNCF01000017.1 GCA_003644395.1 Candidatus Omnitrophota bacterium | reverse complement strand
TTAGCCTCTCTCAATAGAAATGTTTAAAAAAGTATTCATTGCAAATAGAGGGGAGATAGCTTTAAGAATTATAAGAAGCTGTAAGGAACTTGGCCTGAAATCAGTAATTGGATATTCAGAAGAAGATGCAAATTCTCTCCCTGTAAGAGAGGCTGATGAAAAAATATGTATAGGACCGCCTCCTCCTTCTGAAAGTTATCTCAATATTCCTGCTCTTATAAGTGCTGTTGAAATTACAGGTTGCGAAGCAATCCATCCAGGTTATGGTTTTCTTTCTGAAAATATCCATTTTGTGGAAATCTGTGAGGCATCAGGAATAGTATTTATTGGTCCAACTTCTGAAAATATAAAATTGATGGGAGATAAATCCCTTGCAAGAAAAACTGCAAATTCAGTAAAAGTTCCTGTAATTCCGGGATGTGATAGCTGTGAGGAATGTGGTAAAGCGATTGCATTTGCAAAAAAAATAGGGTTTCCTGTGATGATAAAAGCAACAGGTGGAGGAGGGGGAAGGGGGATGAAGGTTGTATTTTCGGAAGATGAGTTTGAAAAAGCATGGAATACATGCAGGGAAGAAGCAAAAATCTCTTTTGATAATGCATCTCTTTATATTGAAAAATACATTGAAAGGCCAAGACATGTTGAAATACAGATTCTTTCTGATGAAAAAGGAAATATAATTGTTTTTCCTGAAAGGGATTGTTCAATCCAGAGAAGGCATCAGAAATTGATTGAGGAAAGCCCTTCTCCAGCAGTTGATAACAAATTGAGGAAAAAACTTATGAAATATGCTTATAAAATTGCAAAAAAAATAAAATACAGAAATGCAGGGACTGTTGAATTCTTGCTTGATTCATATAAAAATCCCTATTTCATTGAAATGAATACAAGAATACAGGTTGAACATCCAATTACAGAAGTAATCACAGGGATAGACCTTGTCCGTCATCAAATTTTAATTGCTGAAGGAGAGCCCATACCATTTTCTCAGGATGATGTAAAGATAAATGGACATGCGATTGAATGCAGAATAAATGCTGAAGACCCTGATAACAATTTTCTTCCATCCTGTGGAGTTATAAAAAAATTTATTCCTCCAGGTGGGCCAGGAGTAAGAATTGATACCCACATTTATTCTGGCTATAAAGTCCCTCCATATTACGATAGTTTACTTGCAAAGTTGATTACCTATGGAAGGACAAGACAGGAGGCAATAGATAAAATGAGAAGAGCACTTGATGAGATTGTTATTGAAGGAGTTAAAACAACAATCCCTCTTTATAAAAAGATATTACAGCATCCATTATTTTTAAGCGGTAGATATTATGTTGGATGGCTTGAGAATTTCTTAAATAATAAATCTTAATTTATCCAAAAGAAGGAGTATCCCTATTGTTATTAAAACAAGCCCTGAGAGAATCTCAACAATTCTGTAAAACCTTCTTATTCTCTTTAAAAAATTTACCAACCTGCCAACAACAAGTGAGGTAATGAGGAAAGGAATTCCAAGTCCAAGTGAATAAAAAAATAATAATAAAATACCTCTTTTAACCTTTTCTTCCATTGATGCCATTACAAGAATTGAGGAAAGCAAAGGCCCTGCACATGGAGTCCATCCAATCGCAAAAATCATACCGAAGATAAAAGGCATAATATAATTTATTTTTTTAATTTCTTTAAATTTCATGTATAACTTCCTTTCCTTATAAAGCGATTTCCTCTTGATGATATCCGATTTTCTTTTTTTATAAAGAGATTTTATTTTTATAACTCTTGAAATATGCAATCCAAACAGTATTACAATTATCCCTCCTTCTTTCCTTATAATATCTCTGTAATTTCCAAGGATTTTCCCGATGGATGTTGCAGATGCACCAAGAGATGTGAAGATGAGTGTAAAACCGAGGACAAAAAGGAAAGATACAGCAAGATTTTTTTTAATTGAATAATTCCCTTCAACAAATTCTTCAATTGAATAACCACTTATAAAAGAAATATAAGCAGGTATCAGTGGAAGTATACATGGGCTTATAAAGGATATTATCCCTGTAATGAAACTTATAATTACAGGATAATCTTTAACATTCATTTTATCTCCTTTAAAATTTTACAGAAAGCACATATTTCCCCATCTGTAGGTTCTCCACATATTTTGCATTCTTTTGGCTCTGTCAGGTTTGAATAAAGATGGGAAGAAAGGCTGATAATTCCATTCATCATCTGGTATCTGAAATTTGGCTGCCATCTGGAAATTGATTCCACCGTTTCATACCATTTCTCTCTCCTTTTATCAATCCTCTTTTTAATTGAAATATATGGACAAGCATTTTCTTCAATATAAGGGATTTTTAAAGCATCGCAGAATTTTTTATTTTCATTCCCTCCAACAAAAAATAAAGGTCTTATCCTTGCAATGCTTTTATTTCTTCCTGGAAGAAGTGGAGTAAATTTTGAAATCCATGATATATTTCCTCCAAGTATATTTTTAAAGAAAAATACAATAAAATCATCTGCATGGTGCCCTGTGCATAACTTATTCCCTCCCATCTCTCTTGGAATTTTGTTCATAAGGTATCTCTTTATAGTACCGCATGAACTGCATACAGGTCTTGGAAGTTTTGATATCTTTTCCATATCAATTCCAAGATTTTTTAATTCTATTGTTTTAAAAGGGATACCAAAAATTTCTGCCTGTTTTCTTGCTGTCTTTTCAACATCTTTTGGGATAAAATCCCCAAGAATTATATGGAATCCAATAATATCACACTTAACATTGTTTTCTTTAACATATTTTGAAATGAAATAACCTGCTGAAGCACTATCTTTCCCTCCACTCAGCCCTATGAAGATTTTATCACCATTTTCAACAAGTCTGTATTTTCTGATTGTCTTTAAGACTTTTTTTGAATAGATTTCCGTATCAAATTTTTCCATTTGTAAATCTTATTATACAGTAATTTCTCAAAAATTAAATTTTGTGAATTTAAAGAGTAAGTGATAAAATTTATCGGAAAAAAATGACTTTCTTCATTACCCTTCTTGTCGCCATATATATGGGCTGGTCGATGGGGAGTAATGATGCTGCCAATTGTGTCGGAGCTGATATAGGCTCTGGTGATATGAAGTTGAAGCATGGAATTATAATTACATGTGTCTTCAGTCTCCTTGGAGCAATTTTACTCGGCTCAAATGTTATAAAAACCATAGGGAAGGGAGTTGTTCCCATACATCTTCTTCCAAAGGAAAAAGCCGACCTTATTGCATTGACATCTTTGCTTGGAGCTGCAGTTTGGGTAACAATTGCAACATATAAAAAATTTCCTGTATCAACTTCACATTCCATTGTTGGTGCTGTTGCAGGTGGTGGACTTGCATTGCATACAGTGGTGAAATGGGAAAAGATTTCTCAGATTGTAATATGCTGGGTTTTAACTCCTTTAGGTTCTGCAATTCTTGTAATTTTAATATACCCTGTTCTGAGAAGAATATTTTCTCTTCCTTTGCTGAAAAAATTTGAAAGACCAATTATTACCACATCTCTGTATCTGACAAGTATGTATCTTGCATTCACATGGGGAGCAAACGATGTTGCAAATGCAACAGGAGTTTTGATAGGAACAGGAAGAGTATCTCCAAGGATTGCTGCTCTTATAGGTGGGATTGCCATCACCATCGGAGTAACAACATGGGGCTATAGAGTGATTGAAACTGTTGGATTTAAAATTACAAATCTTACACCTTTAATGACAATAGGTATTGAAATAGCAGCCTCACTCAATATACAGCTTTATACACATTTTGGAATACCTGTATCAACTTCACATTCCATTGTTGGTGCTGTATGGGGAGTTGGCTTACTTCATGGAATAAAAGCTGTGAATTTGAGACTTTTCAGAGATATTGTTCTTGCATGGGCTTTTACTCCTGTTATTTCTGGTATAATAACTTATGGATTGTTGTCTTTAATACTTGTTTTAAAATAGGAGGAAAAAATGGAAAAAAGCAGAAATATTTTTGCCTGGCTTGGACAGAGAGAGGAAAGAGAAATTTTAAATGATGCTCTTAAACATGTTGAAAAATCTCTTCTGTGTGTTAGGGAAATGAAAAACAGTATGGAGGCTTTTTGCAGAAATGATAAAGAAGGGAAAGATATGGCTATTTCAAAGGTGAAAAAAGCAGAACATGAGGGTGATGAGATAAGGAAAAAGATGAATATTGAACTTTCAAAAGGTCTACTTTTGCCTCCTGACAGAGAAGATTTGTTACTTTTAAATGAGAGTCTGAATAATATTGCAGATGGTGCAAAAGGAGTTGCAAGGCTCCTTGAGTTTCTTGAAAAACCTCCTTTTCCTGAATTGTGCAGAGAGATGCTTGAGGACAGTCTCCTTGCTGTAAAGGCAGCAGAAAAATTAAAGGAGGCGATAGATTCATTGATTAAAAATGAGATAGAGAAAGTTATTGAAGATTGTGCCCAGATAGAAGCACTGGAAGAGGAGGGGGATGATAAAAGGAGACAGCTTCTTGGTTCACTTATAAACACTGATTTAAAAGGAGCAATACTTCTTTTGATTTATGAAATAATTGATACACTGGAGAATTTGATTGATGACATTAAAAATGCTGCTGGACATGTGAGAATACTCGCTATAAAAGCAAAGTAAAAATAAATGAGTTTTGTTACAGTTCTTTTTACTGGATTTGCACTTTCACTTGATGCCTTTTCAGTTGCCATTGCTTCAGGAAGTTTTATGAAAAATTTTAAATTTATAAACGCTTTCAAAATATCTTTTCATTTTGGATTCTTCCAGGCGATGATGCCTGTTATTGGATGGCTTGCAGGCTCTTTTCTTAAAGGATTTATTGAAGGATTTGAAAAACCTGTTTCATCAGCAATTCTTTTTTTAATTGGTATAAAGATGATTTACGAATCTTACAGAAGGAAAGGAATAGAATTAAATCCTTCCAGTTTTTTCCTCCTTATTTCCCTTTCAATAGCAACTTCTCTTGATGCTCTTGCAGTTGGCGTTACATTCTCATTTCTTAAAATAAAGATAATACTCCCTTCAATCATGATAGGGCTGATAACATTTTCTCTTTCTTTCCTCGGAGTTTTAATTGGAGTAAAACTAAGTCATTTTTTTGAAGAAAAAATTGGCTTTTTAAGTGGTTTGATTTTAATCCTTATAGGAGTTAAAATACTAATTCAAAGTTTTTAGTCTCCTCATTTTCAAAAGTATGAAAATAGTCGGTATAGTTGGAAGTCCAAGGAAAGGTGGAAACAGTGAAATCTTACTTGATAGATTACTTGAAGGTGCTTCAGGGATTAAAGAGAAGGAAAAATTGTATCTCAATTCTTTAAATTTTACTCCATGCCAGGAATGTGAAGATGTCAGAAAAGATGGTATATGTAAAATAGATGATGATTTCCAGTTGATATATAAAAAAGTGATGGAAAGCGATATAATTATCATTTCTTCACCTGTTTTTTTTGGAAGTTTGCCAGCACAGGTAAAAATGATGATAGATAGATTCCACTGTCTTTGGCTTGCAAAATTTTTATTTAAAACAGTAAAGGATGAAAAGGGAAAAACAGGAATTTTTATATGTGTTGAAGCAACAAGAAGGAGAGATTTCTTTGAAAATGCGCGCTCTATTGTCAAAAATTTTTTTGTAACAGTCGGTGCATCTTACAGATATGAACTTTTATGTGAAGGGATTGAGAGAAAAGGAGAAGTGAAGGAATATCCTGAATGTCTTGAAGAAGCATATAATATAGGGAAAAATTTACTCAAATGGATATGAAATTTCTCTGCAATTATGGAAAACTTCTCTTCACAGACCTTTATGAAATTACAATGAGTGCTGTTTATTTTTATGAATTTAAAGATACATGGGGTATTTTTGAACTGTGGGTGAGAAATTTACCTGAGAAAAGAGGTTATCTTGTTTTCTGTGGACTTGAATTTGCTGTGAATTATCTGTTGAATCTGCATTTTACAGAGGAAGAAATAGAGTTTCTGAAAAAGCATCCTTCTCTTTCACATATTGGAGACCAGTTTTTTGAATACCTTTCAGGTCTCAAATTTACAGGAAACTTATATGCAATGCCTGAAGGAACAGTATTTTTTGAAAATGAACCTGTTTTAAGAATAGAAGCACCGATTGTTGAAGCACAGATTGTTGAAACTGCTCTTTTAAATTTTATCACCTACAATACTTCAGTCGCTACAAAAGCATCAAGGATAAAATATGCATCTCAGATTGATGGGAAAGAAAGGAAAATTGTTGAATTTGGGGCAAGGAGGGCATCTGATTTTTTAAGTTCAATTTATGCTGCAAGGGCTTCATATATTGCTGGATTTGATGGGACTTCAAATATGCTTGCAGGGAAAATTTTTAAAATACCGACTTTTGGTACAATGGCGCATTCCTTTGTTCTTTCTTTTAAAAGTGAGATTGAAGCATTTAAAAAATACATAAAATATTTCCCCCAGACTGCAATCTTACTTATTGATACCTATGATACAATTCAGGGAGCAAAAAAAGTAAAAATGGCAGGTAAAGATATTAAAGCAGTGAGGATTGATTCAGGTGATGTGATTTCTATTTCAAAGGAAGTGAGAGAGATACTTGACAGGGATGGAATGGAAAAGACAGGGATTTTTGTTAGTGGAGACCTTGATGAATATAAAATTTATCAGTTTATAAAGAATTCCGCACCGATTGATGGATTTGGAGTTGGGACAAAACTTGTAACTTCAGATGATGCACCATACCTTGGAAGTGTTTATAAACTTGTTGAATTGAGAAAAGGGAATGAAAGGAAAAAAGTTGCAAAATTCAGTAAAGGTAAGGTTACATATCCAGGGGCAAAACAGATATTGAGGTTTGAGGAAAATGGGAAATTCAATCATGACCTTGTAATTTCTGAAGATGAGGATGTTAAAGGCGGAGAAAGATTGCTGATAAAAATAATTGAAAATGGAAATCTTGTTTACAATCTTCCAGATTTGGAAAATATAAGAAACTATGTTTCAAAGCAAATTTTAAAATTACCTGAAAGTGTAAAGGATATTTACAATCCTTCTAAATATGAAGTAAAATTCAGTGAAAGGCTGGAAAAATTACTTGCTCTGGCAAGGAAAGAGGCGATATGATTGACTGGAAAGATGTTATTTTTGTGGATATTGATACACAGTTTGATTTTATGGCTCCTGATGGGGCACTTTATGTTCCAGGAGCCGAGGAAATTAAGCCTGTTTTGAAAAAAATAACAGAATTTGCTGTAAAAAATAATATACCAATTATAGGTTCAGTTGATGCACATTCAGAAAAAGACCCTGAATTTAAAAATTTCCCTCCACACTGCATAAAAAATACACCTGGATATGAAAAGATTCCTGAGACAAAGACTGAAAATATGATATTAATACCGAATGAGGAAGGTTATTATGAAAAAATTGAACCTGGAAAACAGATAATATTTGAGAAGCAGACTTTCAGTATATTTGATAATGTCAATCTGGATAAGATTCTTAAAGATTGCGAAAGGAGGAAGGTTATTATTTACGGTGTTGCCACTGAATACTGTGTAAAAAAAGCAGCAGAAGGGTTTGTGGAAAGAGGATATACCACTTATCTTTTGAAAGATGCAATAAAAGGTATAGATAAGAAAGAAGAAGAGAAAACAATTGAAAATTTAAAAAGTAAAGGAGTTAAAATAGTTACGTTTAAAGACTTCAAAATCTGATTTTTACTTTTTCAGGTCTCTGGATGTAGTATTCAAAATAATACTCTTTTTTCTCCTGAGGTGATAACTTATCTTTCCATTTGAATATTCCTGTTTCTTTATTAAAAGATTGTGGTTCAGGCTCAATTTTTACAAGTTTTACTCTTATATTTTCGCTTCTTGATACAGGTATCTGGTCATAAACCTCAAGTTCAATCTCCTTTTCCATATAATTCTGGACTTTTATTCTGTATGCATAAGTTGTTCTTATATATTTTTTCGTAAATCCTCCCTCTTCTTTAAATTTCTTTACAAGTTTCCTTTCTATCTTGACATTTGGATTGTATCCAAGAGGAATATCTGTCTTTTGCCCTGGAAGAATCATGTTTAAATATCCTCTGCCCACAAAATTCCCTTCGTGGAATATTAAACAATTTCCTGGAAGAACTGGGAAATCATTTGTATTCTTTATAGATGCTTTCATGTAAACTCTTGGAGAAATTTTTGGAGCAGAAATATAGGAGATTTTTCCTTCAAATGATAAATCTCTAACAAAAACTTTGGAAAATCCCTTCATAGATGGGACACTTTTGGGTTCAGGTATAACAAAAGATACTCCTGTTTCAAATTTTCTTATCTCTTCCTCATACCTTACACCTTCTGCACCTGGAGCTTTTGCAACATTTAATTTCTCATAAAGTATTCTTCCTCTGTAAAGTGGTCTTGGTCTTGCCTTATATTCTTCAATATATATAGGGGTTAAATGTGGTATGGTGGCAGATATATAAGAAGGAGCAGTGGAAAGAATTAATTTTGTATTTTCCCAATCTACCCCTGTATTCTGACTTATTTCTCCCATAAATTCTACCTTTATCTTTTTCCCTTCTTCCACTCCAATTCTGTAAAATGGTCTCCAGTAAACATTTCTGACAAGATATGTAATTTCAACTGTAGATTCTCCCTTTTTCTTCTTAAATCCTTCAATTATTACCTCTTTTCTTTCTTTTGGTTTCATACTTTTGAGTTGATTGAGTTCCTTTTTCAGAACATCGAGTTGTTTACGGAGAGCCTTTTCCTCTTTTTCTATAGCCTGATTTTCTGAATATAAACCTTCAAGTGTTGCTCTCATAAACTTGATGAATTCTTTTACATCCTTCAACTTCATTTTCTCAAGTAATCCCTCTTTCTTCTCATATGGAGTTCTTGAACTTCCTCCACCAAGATTCTCCAAAAATTTCTCAATTTTAAGATTTATTGCCTTTTTATCTTCCAGTTTTTTCAGTTCTTCTTTTATTTTCTCAATCTTCTCTTCTATCTCTTTAACTTTTTCACTTCCAGGTGCTTTAAGAAATACTTTTTTTACTTTTGTTGTGAGTATGGAAATGTCAGGTGCATTCACTCTTAAACTATCATCCACCATGAATGGAGAAATATTTCCTATTTTTAATTTAATATCACCCTTATCAGTATTTAAAACCGCAACTTCTTTTATTTCGGCATTATAAGGGTAAATTGTTACTGATTTTATTTTCCCCTTTAATTCAAGGATTTCCGGATGTGCAGTTAGGGAAAAGAAAAGGAATGCACTGATAAAACATAAAATTCTTATCATTTTAACCCCCCCTTTTTTAAAAATGATAAGATAAATTGTAAGAAAAGTCAAATCAGTAAGTTAAAAATGGTTATCTTGCTTTCATATTTGCAAGTAATTTCAGCTCTTTTAATTCTTTCATTCTCAGGTAGTAACTGTCCACCATCTTTTTAATATTTGGAAAACTTATCAAAAGTGTTATTTTAACAATCTGGTTTGCAAGTTTTTTATTGAGATTTTTCAATCTTCCCTTTGTAAGATCTCCTATTATCTCTGTTGATATCCCTGCCATTTTTACCTCTTTCTGTAAATTTTGAATCTTTCTATACACAACATTCCAGTCCCTTTCCTTATTTGTTTTTACCGCTTTTATAAGAAGACCATAATAATAGTCTGCGAGTGAATGAGCCTGTTTTAAAATTTCCTTTTTAAATTCCAATATCTTTTCTCCATTTTTCTCAGAATCAATCTTATCCACCAGCATTTGAACTGAAGAGATAAAAATTTCCTTTTCTTTTTCCACAGTATCTTCTATGGAGAAATGGTTTTTTTCATAATCTTCTAAATAGTTTGAAATTTTGATGGCATTCTTTCTTGTTACTTTATCAGAATTCAGATAATTTTTAAGGAGCATATAGGTATCTTTTTCTATTCTGAGAGATATTATCTGTGAAAGTGTGGAATTTGCTTGAGAAATATGGAGAGAAAAAGTCAGTAAGGATAAATATATATCAATGGCTTCATCATAATTTCCTTTTTTCTCAAGGTATCTCCCTTTCAATAAAAGTAATTCTGATAACTGGATGATTTTCAAAAATGGAGGTGGTTCTTTTTGTATAAGATACTTATATTTCTTGCCAAAATTAAAATCACATTTTTTAAGTGAAACTCCTTTTTTAAATTCTTTAAAACATATTTCATTTTGATTTAAAAGTTTTTCAAGTTCTTTATAATCTGCCTGCCATCCATTCTTTATCACAATATTAATTTTATTTTTAACTTCCATTGATTTTGGATAGTGCAATGAATTAAAAGCCTTTAAATAATAAACCGCAGCATTTTCAACAGCCTGGTTTTCTGTATTCTTCTGAGAAGATAGGGCAGTGTTTGATACTATCAGAAATATGAATAGAAATATAATTCTAAACATCAATTCCTCCTTTTTCCACCATCAAAAATTTTAAAATACTTATCTTATCGTTTCAAATTGAAAGTTTTTCTCAGTTTATATAAACTCTAAATAAGGAATAAAAAGTCAAAAAGAAAGGGGTTAAATATGAGAAAATTTTTAATTTTGTTTTCTTGTATTTTTCTGATATCCTGTAATTTCCAGAATGCTCTTTCAGGGAAAGAATTAATTCCGAAAAATTATGAAAGGTTAAAAGAAAAAGCAAGAGAGAAATTATCCAGAGTTAAAGTAATTGTGCTGTATGACCGTATAACAGATGGGAAACTTTTTAACAGAGAGTATGGAGATATAATAAAATTACTCAAAGAAACAAAAGCAGATTTTATATTTCTCAGTTTTGAAAGAGCAAAACCTCTGCCTTTATCTCCTGATGAATCTTATGGCCATTTTACCACCCCTCAGCTGAAATATTTTGCAAAATTAGGGCTGACTTATAAGCAATTTGAGGAAGGGATAAAAAAGATAAAGGAAGAGATACCGGATATTATAATCTGCGGAGGGATTCTACCGCAGATTCTTTTCTCAAGAGAAAGAGACCCAGTAACTTTGGAAATATTTGATAGAGACCAAACATGGAAGATGGCTTTAAATCCACAAAAGTGGGGAATACCGGTAAGCAAAGAGGAACTTCAATCAAGAATTGGGATAAGAGAAGGTAAGGGGAGAGTGAAAAATCCGAAAGAACACCTCAGCACATTTTACCCTGACATAACAAATTCACAATACCAGAAACTTCTCATTGACTGGGCAAAGAAGCAGATAGATTGTGGAGTTGACGCTCTGTGGTTTGATATGTTGTTAGGGCAGGTGAATATTCTGAAAAAATTACTGCTCCGACAGGGTTTAACAGAAAAAGAGATTTATAATCATCCTGCCATCAAAGAATCTTATGAGGCAATGGTGAAGGTTCTGAAAGAAATAAGGGAGTATGGATATAAAAAGTATAACAAATATATTTACCTGGGAATGTGGTCAACTATTGCTGATATCCCTTACCAAATGCCAGAATTGGACTTCATCTATGCAAGCCCTATGACCAGGGAGGAGATTTTAAACTTAAAGATTGATGAGGAAAGATGGGATGAGGAATTTTCAAAAATTAGAAGAAGATTTGGCAAAGATATTCCAATTTATGTTTATATTAGCTGGGGACACACAACGAAAACTCAACTTGGAACTTTCAGTCAAAAGTTGAGTAAGGAAAAGCAGAGAAAATATATAGAGTTGGTTGATAATTTTTGTAAAGAAAGAAGGGTTAATTATATCTATCCATTGCATGGAGGTTTTATGGGAATAGATGCAAAAATTCTTTCTTACGGGAAATATCCACTTTATGATTCTTTAGCACCTGAGTTTGACACTTATGAGACTATAAAAATTCTTGCCAGGAAAAAAGCAGAAGGAAAACCATTACTCAGAACAAAAGCAACTTTAGATGTGGTTGATTTGAGGGAAAAAGATTATAAAACGAGACTTCTTATTCTTAGTCTGCAGGGAATTGTGAATAGAGATAATCCAAAATTATATGTGTTATGGGAAAGCAAAGATAAATTTGGGAATCCATCACAGGAGTGGCTCAAGTATTATAAATCAAAAGACTGGATTTATTTTAAAGAAATTTCTGTAATAGAGGCGATTAAAAAGTATAAAGACAGAATAAAAGGTTTTGTAGTTTATGACCCGGATTTTAAGCACTCAATAAATATTGCTACAACAATGGCTGGTTTAAAAGATGCAATTATTGCCCACCCTCATTTTATCAGACCTTTAAAAAAACTTGGATTAAAGATGGTAGAAGATTTAAGAGGAAGATGGAAAGATAAATACCAGGCTTATAAATGGCAACTGATAAATCTCTTTCCTGAGTGTAATAAAAATTTCATTGCTGTTTTACCTGTAGAGGACCCTCGCACTCATAAATTCCGTTATTATATGGTAAGACCGATAAGGGATTATGTAATTATGAATAAAATCTGTGCTTTAGATTTAATCCCTCACAAAAACTTTCCCAGAGATATTCAATTGCTCAGTGAATATTATAAAAAGATAAATCCATACGGGATTGTATTGGGTTATCCTTTCTCAGGCGTTTTGGAAAGGCCATATGTTGAATTTGCTTCAAAACATAAGTTGAAAGTTTTACTTGCCCATACAACTTCAGTGAATTTTTCTGTGCATTCAAAAATCCCTGCCAAAAAGATTTACACACAGAATCATGTAAAGAGAGTGAATCTGAAAAATAAAATCTACATTGCTTTTTGTATGAGTGATTTGGGTTTAAATACAATGCAGGACCGTCATTATGGAGCATGGGATGACCAAAAAAGGGGAAGTATTCCTGTGAGCTGGTGGCTTGATGCAATTGTGATAGATTTTTGTCCCGGGATAGTGCAGTATTACTATGAAACAAAAACCGAGAATGATTTCTTTTATGGAGCACATGTGGCTGGAAGAATAAGACCTTCTGATTTTCCTGATTTGGAGGAATATTTGAGAAAAGGGAAACCATATCTTAAAAGATGTGATTTAAATACAGTGGCTTTTTCCAATCATGGTAAATATGATGAATATGTTTTTAAGAAATATTCAAAAATTCTGGATAATTGTATCGGCTTTTTTTACGGGTGGATGCCGGAGTGGGAATTTGGTGAAGATAAAAATCTTCTTGTTTTTGAAGATAAAGTGTGGATTGTTACATCAGTCGGGGCTGAAAAGGATGTTAAAAAAACTGTTAAGAAAATTTCATCATTTATACAAAAACACAGACAAAGGCCACTATTTATGACGCTTCTGGTTGTTCTTGGAAACTATCCGGATTTTAAATTTCTCAAAGAAGTTAAAGAAAATATAGAAAAACTTTATCCAGGCCAGATTGAATGGGTAAGAGGAGATGAATTAATTCTTCTTGCTACACAATTTGTAAGAAAATACAGGAAATCATTTAGATGATGGAACCGGTTTTACAGGGCCGATATACCTGGTAGCAACAACAATCTGGTCAAACCATACTTTACTCACATATCCTTTGGGAGCCTTTGTAATGTAAAGGGAAATCCATAAAAAATTTAATTTCAATTTATCATCCTTTCTCCACCTGAATCCTTCAAACGGGAATCCTTCATCAGGGACTTTAAAAATTTCACCTTTTCTTTTTTTATAATTCCACCTTATTCCCCTTCCACCCTTACCAGGAACATAATTTATAAACTTATTGAATGCCCAGACATTTTTTGGAACAAACTTATCATAAACCCATACACCTTTTGGAAATCCCTTTCCAAGATGACTCACCAGCTTTCCATCTATCCAGAGAGCAAGTTCACCATTATGTTCGCTCACAGGTTTATTCATTTTTACCATCAATTCAATACATATCCATTCTCCACGTTTAACTTTTAATCTCGGGTCGCGGATGAAACTGTTTCCCCATGTTTTTCCTGCTGGAGGACTTCCCCTCATTTCCATCCAGTAAACATAGTAATCCCAGATCCATGATTTTCCAAAAGGTTCAACTTTAACTGTGAATCTGTCATTTCCTTCTGGTCTTTCTCCAGCACCGCCCTGTGGCCATCTTGTTGGTGGATAATACCCACCTAAACCTGAGAAATGATGGATTGGGAAACATTCAGGATGGAATTTTACATAAAAACGGAGAAAAAGTTTATCATAACCTGGAAGGAGTCTCCGGTAAAGGTGTCCACCTGTTCCCTTTCCTCCAACATGTTTCATAACCAATGATTGTTTTCCTGCAGACCCTTCAGGGATATCTTTTGAAAAAGCCATAATATCAGGACTTTTAATATTGTCCCATCTCTTAAGTAAATCTTTAAAATTTTCTTCTTCAAATTTCTCAACAAAGATAACAGATGGGTCTTTCTCTAT
>QNCF01000016.1 GCA_003644395.1 Candidatus Omnitrophota bacterium | reverse complement strand
TTTATCTCCCAAATTCAATCTGTTCTCAAAATAAAAACTTCTGTTATTTGTCCCCTTTTCAATTAAAGTTTTGCTCCATCCATCATCATAAAAGTAATTTCCGCTTTCATTGTTATACTGGAATCCAAGGATAAAAGTATCTCCATCGTTTATATAAAAATTGTTCTGCAATTCAATCGCTTTATTCTCACCTTTAGCATAACTCAAATATGGCCATCCAGGTCCAGCTGAACCACTTATATCATGAAGGATATCTCTCATAAAGGATATTTTAAAGTTGTATTCCCAGAATTTATTAACTTTTTGGTTGAGATAGGTTGAGATTAAAAATTGAGAAATTTTATTGATGTGATCCGGGTCATCAATTGCTCTGAGACCCCAATCATCTATATCAACATTTGCCCTTATATACCTTGTAATCAGACCAATTCCGATATCTTTATCAATCTGGTAATCAAACCTTCCTGAGAATGAATTATCCTTATATTTATCTTTCTCTTTATTCCCATACCTTTCAGATGCTTTAGAAATTCCATCTGTATCAAGCCTTCTATAGGAAAATGAATATGAAAATTTGCCAATCTTTCCGGAAGATGAAATTGTTTCTGACCATGTATTATGGGCTCCATATTCCTGTGTGAAACTCAAAGTTGGTTTACCTTCCCCCTTTTTTGTAATGATATTTATCACTCCTCCAATTGCATCAGAACCATACAGACCACTCTGTGGACCCCTTATCACTTCAATCCTTTCTATATTTTCTGTTGTTAAATGTGAAAGGTCAAAAGTTCCATCTGGGGAGATTGGATTGTAAACTTTCACTCCATCAATCATTATAATTGTATGGTTTGATTCTGTCCCTCTGAGAAATAAAGATGTTAAGCCTCCAAAACTTCCATTTGAACCTATATCAATACCTATATTCCTTTTCAGAATATCTTTAACTTTTAAAAGTTTAGAGTGGTATATATCTGTCTCTGTAATAACTGTTGAACTTTCAGATACGTATTTTAGAGGCTCTTTAATCTTTGTTGCAGTAACAATAACTTCTCCAAGTTTTATACTATCATCCTTGGCATATAAACTTATCCCAAAAAATAAAACCATCAATAAAAATTTCTTCATCTTTCCCTCCTTTTAAAATAAAAAAACCCGCCATAAATGGCGGGTTGCACCCTGATTTACTTCACCCCTTCTTCTCTTCTGTCCGCGCAGAAGAGAAGAATCCATTCTCAGGGCAGGTCTTCTGACTCGGGGTTCATCCTACTCGCCTGCCTTCCCATCCGCAATATGCGGACAGTGGCTTTTCAGGCTTTCGTCCCCCCTCACAGCGCCGGGAGCGTGGCTGATCATCCGCCTCTTCAGGCGGACTACAGCACTTCCCTATTAAGCCTTTCGGCACCCTGAGAAATCATCCAAATTTTTAATCAAAAATATTTTAATTTAAATTTTCAAACCTGTAAATATTTTTCTATAATTTCAAGATTTCTCAGAGTTGCTCCTGTATTTTCTAAAACTGTTCTGTATGCTTTTTCCCCTTTTATTCTTATCTCTTCAGGATTATCCAAGAGCCAGCAAATCTTTGTATAAAGGTCTTCATAATCTTCAACCTCAATCCCACCTCCATTTCCTTTTATCTTCTTCCACTCTTCAAAGAAATGCCAGTTATATTTTCCAAAAAGGACAGGTTTTCTGAATGCAGCTGGTTCTATAGGATTCTGACCTCCCCATCTTATAAGACTTCCTCCAACAAATGCAAATTCACATATTGCATAGAAATTGTTGAGTTCTCCATAAGTATCTATTATCCATAAATTGCAATCTTTATTTTCAGGGAATTTACTTCTTCTTCCATATTCCATTTTTTCATCCTCAAGAATCTTAAAGATATTTGTTCTATCAAGAAATCTTGGGGCAATTACACATAAGACATCTTTATATTTTTCCAATATTCTTTTAACAACTTTCACAATTCCAGCCTCTTCTCCAGGATGTAAAGAACCGAATACAACAATCCTTTTATCCTCCGGGATTCCATATAAATTCCTTATACTTTCAGGTGAAATCTTTTTGCTCAGAGAAAAAGCCTGGTCAAATTTGATACTTCCAACAACCTTTACTTTCTCCTTTTCCGCACCAAGATAGATTATTCTTCTTGCTTCTTCTTCTGTTCTCATTGCAATCTCAGTTAGAAGTGGCAGTACTTTTTTTGAAAAAAATCTGAATTTTTTATATCCTGAGAATGATTTTGGAGAGATTCTTCCATTTATCATTATTACAGGGATTCCTTTCCTCCTTGCAAAACGCAGAAGGTTTGGCCATATTTCTGTTTCAACAAGTACTATCAATTTTGGATTGAGAAGATGTAAAGCTCTTCTGATTATTAAAGAAAAATCAAATGGAAAGAAGAAAACCTTAATCTGTGGGAAATTCTCCAGGCATATCTTCCTTCCTGTTTTGGTTGTTACTGTTATGATAATTCTCTCATCCGGATATTTCTCCCTGATTTTTTTAATAAGGGGGGTTATTGAAAATAATTCTCCAACAGAGACTGTCTGAAACCATATACTTTTTTCTTTTATTTTTTCAGGGTATAATCCAATTCTCTCCTTCCAGTCAAATGGATAATCTTTTTCAGGTTTTATTCTTCTCCAGATAAATGGAAAAAAGAATATTATAAAAAGGAAGATTATAAAATCATATATCCAGAAATAGACCATAGACCCTATTATACAGGAAAAATATGTCCAATTCAATTTTAGCAAAAGGGATTTTTTCCTGGTATAATACAGAAATGGGAAGAAAAATATTTTTCATCTTTCTTCTCTTTATTCAATGTGTATTTTGTCAGGGAAGAGATTTTATCAATTATAAATGTGATAAATTCACTGCAGAATTAAGAGAAAAAGGAAGGATAAAAAGGCTTATACTTGAAGGAAATGTAAAAATTATTTATGGAGATACAAGAATAAGATGTGAAAAAGCAATTTTTGATGTGGAAAATGGAGATATAGAGGCTGAAGGGAATGTTGAGGTTAAATCAAAATTTGGAAAGATTGAATGTAAGGAAATATATTATAACCTTTATAAAAAGGATGGATTTTTCTCTGAAGGAGATTTCTCCTTACCACCATTTTATGGAAGGGTAAAAAGAATAGAGAAGAAAAAGGAGATTTTTATTCTTGAGGATGGATATTTTACCACATGCGATTTAAAACCTCCCCATTATAGAGTTATGTGTAAAAGGATAGAGTATTCACCAGAAAATTATCTTAAAGGAAAAAAAATTAAAATTATTTTTGGAGAAAAATTTACTCTTTTCTATTTACCGAGATTTACAATAAGTTTAAAAGAAAAAAAATCTCCCTTCCACTTCATCCCTGGATATAAAACACATTTCGGAAAATTTTTAACTTTCATCTTTACCCATCCATTAAATAAAAAATCAAAGTTTATCTCTTCAGAAAATATTAAAATAGGAACAAAAGGGATGGGTGCAGGACTGGAGATATATTCTTTAGAAAATTTTCCAAAGACAGATTTTAAATTTTTTATTCTTAAAAAATGGGAAGAGAAAAAGCCAGAGAAAGGTTCAGTATTTGAATTTAAAGATATAAGAGAAAATAAATTCGGGAATATTGATTTTATAATTGACTGGAGATGGATGGAAAATAAAGATTTTTTTTACCATTACTTTAAATCCGATTATTACAGAAAATACAAAATGTATAACAATTTTTCAATTTCTCAGAATTTTGGAAATAACATTTTGAATTTCCTTGTAAGAGAGAACGCAGGAGAAGATTTCTTAAAGATTGAAAAGTTGCCAGAATTGAGGTTTTATATCCCATATTGCAGAATTAAAAATTCACCTGTTTTTCTTTCCTCAAACTTCCAAATAACCTCTTTTAATAAAGAAGAAAAATTTTTAAGGATTATGGAAAACATCAAGTTTGAAACCAAAAAGAATTTCAGATATTTCACAGTAAAACCATGGATTTCCCTATCAGCAGTTGATTACAAAGATAAAGATTGTGAAAATTTTAATTTTGTGAAAGAAATAGGTATAAACACATCTTTTCTTCTTTATAAATTTTCTCCTTCAGGAAGGCAGGATTATATTATCCCATCAATCTCTTTTACTTTAAGGAATCAAAATTACAGAAAGGAGGAATTGCCGTATTTTGATATAAATGAAGAATTTGGAAGCGGTAAATTTATTGGATTTAAAATTAAATGGAATTTATGGAAAGATAAAGATTATTCTGGGGAGATTGGTCTTGATAATTTCTATGATATTGGAAGAAATACTTTTTCCGATTCACTTTTCAAATATAAAATCAATTTTAATAAATGCACTTTAACAGGTGAAAATTTGATAAATTTCAGTAAAAATGGCCTCATTTATGGAATAAATGATTTTGGATTGGAAATCGGAAAATTTAAATATGAAATTGGGACGAGGTATTTGAAGGATGAGATATGGGGACTGGAAAACTGGTTTGAGCATAGGATTGGTGAAAATTGGAAATATAGAATTGGAATTTATTATGATTTTAAAAATAATATATTTTTAAAAGAGAGTCTGGAAATATGGAAAAGATTGCATTGTCTAATGCTGAATTTAAGCATAGCAAAAGAAAAGAAAGAATTCTCATTTTACATATCGCTCATTCCCACTGCTTTCCTTGAAAAAGAAAAATGGGAAAGGAGGTTTTTAAAATGGTAATAAAAAGGAAAGATGGAAGAAAGTGGGATGAGATGAGAGAGATAAAAATCCATAAAAATTATCTCAAATATGGACTGGGTTCATGCCTTGTTGAACTCGGTGATACAAAAGTCCTGTGTGCGGTAAATATTGAGGATAAAGTTCCTCCATTTTTAAAAGGGACACAGACAGGATGGATAACTGCAGAATATTCAATGTTGCCTTCTTCTTCAGAGGAAAGGATTCCAAGGACTTCAAATTTAACAGGAAGGAGTCAGGAAATAAGGAGAATAATAGGAAGATGTTTAAGGAGCATATTTGATTTAAAAAAACTCGGAGAAAAAACTTTAATTATTGACTGTGATGTCATACAGGCTGATGGAGGAACAAGAGTTGCTTCTGTAATAGGTGCTTTTTCAAGTATTGTTCTTGCAATGGATAAGATGAGAAAGAAAAGATTGATAACAATACCTGTGTTGAGGGATTATCTTGCAGGTATAAGTGTTGGTATTGTTGGTGGCAATATCCTTTTAGACCTTGATTATTCAGAAGATTCAGTGGCGGAAGTTGATATGAATGTTTTTATTACAGGGAAAGGAGAAATTGTTGAAATACAGGCAACAGGCGAAGGCAGACCATTTTCAAAAAAAGAGTTGTTTGAATTGCTTGACCTTGCTGAAAAAGGGATAAGAAAGATTATAGAATTTGAAAAGGAAATTTTAAAAGATGAGATTGAGGGTCTTCTTGGCAACTAAGAATGAAAATAAGGTCAGGGAGATTAGAGAGATAGTTGAAGATGGAAGGATTGAGATTTTGCCATGTCCTGAGAATATTGTATTACCTGAAGAGAAAGGGAACAGTTTTGAAGAGAATGCATATATAAAAGCATCTTTCCTTTCAAAATTCCTTAAAGGAGAGATTGTTGTTGGTGAAGATTCTGGTTTATGTGTGGAAAAATTGAAAGGTCTTCCAGGAGTATATTCAGCAAGATTTTCAGGGAAAGGTGATAAGGAAAATATTGAAAAACTCCTCAAACTTATGAGCCCATATAAAAAAATTGAGGAAAGGAAAGCAAAATTTATAACTGTTGTATGCCTTATAACAGGAAGGGAAAAGAAATTTTTTAAAGGGGAAGTTGAAGGCTTCATAACTTTTACTCCAAGAGGAATTTATGGATTCGGTTATGACCCTGTTTTTGAAATTATGGGAAAGGGGAAGACATTTGCAGAGATGGAAATGGAGGAGAAAAACAAGATAAGTCACAGAGCAATTGCATTTAAAAAACTTGAAAGATATCTTGTTGAGAATTACCTTTAATCATGTATCTCCACAATATCTCTATCCTCAAGTATATGGTCTCTTCCAACTATCAATGGTTTTTCTTTTATATTTTTCCATAACCTTGCATATTTAAAATTCTTGACAAGGTCCTTATGTATAATCTCTGCAAGTTCAATAACAGATGAATTTTTCTTTAAAGTATAGGGAGCCTGCAGATCCAGTGGTTTACCAGGTATTTTTGTATAGACTCTTATTATATCCAAGGATTTGAAAAATATATCTCCAAGATTTTCAATATTTATCCTTTCTTTTGCACTGATCTTTAAAAATTCAGGGATCTGCTTTCCGTAAAGGTCAATAAAAATCTCTTCTATTTCTTTAGAATCAGGATGGTCTATTTTATTTCCAACCCATATAATCTTTTTTGTAAAGCTGAATTTTCCCTCTTCCTTTATCCTGAACCTTTCAAGTACTTTAAGAGAGTCTTCAATTTCTTCAATCAGATTATCTGATGATAAAGAGAAAAGGAAAAGAAGAACATCTGCCTTCCTCAAAATATCTCCAAGCCAATTTTCAGAAAATTCAGTTGAAAGTGCAGGGGTATCAACGAGTTGAATTTTTATATCCTGGTATGGAAACATTCCGGGAAGAGGCAATTTTGTAGTAAATGGATAATCAGCAATCAATGGTTTTGCCTTGGTTAGAGTTGCAAGAAGTGTTGATTTCCCAGAATTTGGTGGGCCACATATTACAATCTGACCTGCCCCTTCCCTTTTAATTGATGGTGCAGTCTGTTTTCTTGCTGTCTGTGGTAATTTCTCTTTTAACCTTTTATATTTTGCAATTTTACTTTTAAGAAGAGCCTGCAGTTTCTCTGAAGATTTATGTTTTGGCATTATGGAAAGCATTTCTTCAAGGATGGCAATCTTCTCATCAAGAGTTTTTGCTTTTTTTAACTCCGCCTCTTTTTTATAATACTGAGGAGGAAGATTTACAACCATTTATTTTGAATGTTCTGAAATAATATTCCTTATAATCAGAAGAAGTTTTTCCATATTGAAGGGTTTTGTAATGTAAAAGTCTGCGCCGAATTCATAACCTTTCAATTTATCCATATCTGTATCTTTAGCAGTAAGCATAACCACAGGTGTTTTTCTGCTTCTCAATCCAGATTTTATCCTTTTAAGAACTTCCCATCCATCTATCCCTGGAAGCATTATATCAAGAACAACAAGGTCTGGCTTTGTCTCTCTAAATTTCTTAAGCCCTTCTTCACCATTTTCGGCCTCTTCCACCTCATATCCTTCCCTTTTAAGAATTTTTGAAATATATACCAATGTATCAGGGTCATCTTCTATCAAAAGGATTTTCTTTTTCTTTTCCATTTTGGCTTTTATTATTGTATCTGAAATTGGATTTTCAGTAAAGATGGTTTTATCATCATTAAATATTTCTGGTAAAATAGTAAAATATGGAAAAGATCACCCCTATGTTAAAGCAGTATCAGAGGATAAAATCGCAGTATAAAGATTGCATTTTATTTTTCCGCCTTGGAGATTTTTATGAGATGTTTTATGATGATGCAAAGAAAGCTTCTTCTGTTCTTGATATAGTATTGACTTCAAGAGATGCTGGAAAGTCTGGAAAAGTTCCCATGTGCGGGATTCCATACCATGCAGCAGAATCTTATATTTCAAGACTTATAAAGGCTGGTTTTAAAGTCGCCATCTGTGAACAGGTTGAAGACCCATCAAAGGCAAAAGGAATAGTTAAAAGGGAAGTCGTGAGAGTTATCACTTCAGGAACATTCATTGATGAGACAAGTGCAGAACCAAGATACCTTTTATCCTTTATACTGGAGAAAGGAAAATGTGGAATTGCTTTTATTGATTCATCAAGCGGAACAATACAGACAAATGAATTTGAAAGAGAAGAAAGAACAATTGAGATTATTTCAAAACTGAATATTTATGAATGCATCTTCCCTGAAAGGCAACAGGAGGATTTAAGGAGGATATTTAAGCATCCGCTTCTTAAAAACAAAAATATAACACTCACCCCTTTTCCAGACTGGTCTTTCAATTCTGAAATTTCAAAAAAATCTCTCTGTGAACATTTTGGTGTCCATAATTTGAAGGGATTTGGAATAGAGGATAAAAAACTTTCTATCTGCGCATCAGGAGCTCTGCTTGAATATTTAAAACAGCTCAATAAACAGCCGATGCTCCATATTGATAAAATTTCCATTTATTCAGATATTGATTTTGTTTTTATTTCTCCTTCTGCCTGTTATGGACTTGAAATTGATAAACTTATAAAGACAATTGACAATACATTAACTCCGATGGGAAAAAGGGAATTGAAATTCTGGGTATACCATCCTCTTAAAGATGTAAATAAGATAAGAGAAAGGCAAAAAGCAGTAAAATTGCTGAAGGAAAATGCAGAGGTGAGGGAAAAGCTTGAAGAGATTCTCAAAAATATCCCTGATATTGAAAAGAGTCTGTCAAGGATAAGTTATGGAATCTGTGGTGTTAAGGATTTACTGGCTATAAGGAATACTCTTCTTAAAATACCGCAAATAGAAGATACTCTCCGACCACTTTATAAAGAGAATCAACTTTTTTACATCCATGATATCCCTGAATTGAGAGAATTGCTTGATAAAGCGATAAATCCTGAAATTCCAATTACAAATTATGAGGGTAAAGTTATAAAGAAAGGGTACAGTAAAGAACTTGATGAGTTGAGAGAGATAGAGGAAAATGGGAGGGAATGGCTCAGAAAATTCCAGGAAAGGGAGATTAAAAGGACAGGGATAACTTCTCTCAAAGTCGGTTACAATAAAGTGTTTGGATATTATATAGAGGTGAGCAAACCAAATCTTCCACTTGTCCCTCCAGATTATATAAGAAAACAGACCCTTGTTAATGCTGAAAGATTTATAACTGAGCAACTTAAAGAATTTGAAGAGAAAATGGTATATGCTCAGGAAAATATTCTTAAAATAGAGGAAGAAATTATAAACAGTTTGAAAGAGAAAATTTTGAGTTATTCATCTCAGATACATACACTTGCTTCTGATATTGCAAGAATAGATGTAATATATTCTTTAAGTGTTCTTGCAACTTCTCCAGGTTATTGTTTGCCAGAAGTAAATGAAGGGACTGGAATTTATATAAAAGAAGGAAGGCATCCTGTTGTTGAAAACAGTCTGGAAGAACCATTCGTTCCAAATGATACAAAACTGGATACAGAAGATAACCATCTTCTTATAATAACAGGTCCGAATATGTCCGGAAAATCCACATATATAAGGCAGAATGCAATAATTGTTATAATGGCTCAGATAGGGAGTTATATACCTGCAAAGGAGGCAAGGATAGGTATAGTTGATAAGATATTTGCAAGGATTGGGGCACAGGATGAGATAAGCAAAGGTCAGAGCACATTTATGGTTGAGATGAGTGAAACTGCAAATATACTTAACAATCTTTCACCGAGGTCCCTTGTCATCCTGGATGAGATAGGAAGAGGAACGAGTACATTTGATGGTCTTTCACTCGCATGGGCAGTAGGTGAATATCTTCAGAAGAAAAAAGTGAGAACACTTTTTGCAACCCATTTCCATGAATTGACTGCTCTCGCAGAAAAGTATCATGGGGTTAAAAATTATAATGTTGCTGTTAAGGAATGGGGAAATGAAATTATCTTTCTCCACAAGATTACACCAGGAAGTACGGATAAAAGTTATGGTATTTATGTGGCAAAACTTGCTGGAATCCCTGAAAATGTGATAAAAAGAGCAGAAGAGATTTTGGCAGAGATAGAAATAAGGGGAAATTTAAAGGAGACAGTTTATAAAAAGGAAAAGGATGTGCAGCTTACACTTTTCCCTGAGAAAGAGACTGAAGAAAAAATTGAGGAATTGAAAAGAAGGATAAAGATGATGGAAAGGATAATAGATGAGATAAAATCAATCGATATTAACAATATCACAGGTCTTCAGGCACTTATGAAAATAAATGAATGGAAAAGTGAAATAAAAAATGGGGAAAATAAGGATATTACCTGAGGAAATAATCAGCAGAATCTCAGCTGGAGAGGTTGTTGAAAGACCATCATCTGTAATTAAGGAATTGATTGAAAACAGTATAGATGCCGGTGCTAAAAGGATAGATGTTGAAGTTGAGAAAGGTGGAAAGGGATTGATAAAAGTGAGGGATGATGGAGAAGGGATAGAAGAAGACGATATTGAGAAGGTATTTAATAGATATTCAACAAGTAAACTGAAAAGTTTGGAAGACCTTTATTCAATCAATACCCTTGGCTTCAGAGGGGAGGCACTTTTCAGCATCTGTTCTGTTTCAGATGTTATACTCAGAAGCAAAACAGAATTTGCTGAAAATGGGTGGGAGATACACATGAGGGGTGGTAAAAGATTGAATATTAAACCGATTGGGATGGAAAAAGGGACAGATGTTGAAGTGAGGGAATTATTTTTCAATACCCCTGCAAGGAAGAAGTTTCTTAAATCAGATTCAGCAGAATTTTCAAATATCCTCCATACTTTTATTCCATATACCATCCTTTTTCCATCAATAAGTTTTTCGCTTAAAAGTAATGGAAAAAGTATAATGCAACTGCAACCAATGGATTTGAAAGAAAGGATTGCAATGGTTTTAAATCTCAATCCATCAAATTTCATAGAAGTGGAAAGAGAAGAGGGAAAAATCCATATCCATTGTATTTTTGGAGATATAAATATCCAGAGAGCAAAAAGGGATATGCAATTTATTTTTGTAAATAGAAGACCAGTTGAGTATCAGAAGTTGAGCTCTATTGTGAATAAGAGATACAGAAAGATATTTCCTGAAGGTATTTTCCCATTTTTCTGTATATTCATAGATATACCATCCAGCCAGGTAGATGTTAACATCCATCCAGCAAAAAGGGAAGTAAAAATAAGAAGTGAAAATTTTGTTTTTTCTACTATTGAGGAATTATGTGATGAGATTCTTGAGAGAGGTAAACCAAGAAGGATAGAAAAAATAAATAAAGATTTTTATATTCCAGAAATCCATGGAGAAAAGATAGGCGAAAGGGAGTCTGAGTACATTCAGAAAAGCATATTTTCATATAGGGAAGAGAGTTTAAGAGATAAACTGAGGGATTCAATTTATATAGGCAGTTTTCTCAATAAATACCTGATCTTCGGAACAGTAAATTCTCTCCTTTTCATTGACCAGCATGCAGCACATGAAAGGATTAACTATGAAAAATTTAAAAAGCAGATAGAAAATGGAAAGATTGAAATCCAGCACCTTTTAACACCATTGCTTATGAAATTAACTTTTGAGGAAATTTTGATATGGGAAAAGGGGAAGGATAAGTTTGAAAAGATTGGATTTTCAACATCAAAATGGGATAAAGATATTATAGCAATAAATTCCCATCCAAGATTGATAGAAAAACCTGAAATTGCAATGAGAAACCTTTTATCTGAAAAGGATATTGAAAGATATGATGAATACACAATTGCAAAAATGGCATGTAAAAACTCGGTTAAAGCAGGAAAGATATTGACAAAAAAGGAAGCAGAGTTTTTAAAAAGAAAACTTTTGGAATGCGAAGACCCTTTTGTCTGTCCTCATGGTAGACCCACTGTTGTGGAAATAGAGGAAAAATTTCTTGATAAATATTTCTTAAGGTAGATTGTTGACTTTCAAAGAAAAAAATTGTAATTTAAGGTATGTGGATTAGACTGTATTTGCTCATTTTTATATTCAGTTTTTTCCTTTCCTTTTTCCTGACAATACTTTTTAAAAAGATAGCTTATCTTGCAAATATATTTGATTACCCTTCTCCAAGAAAGATACATAAAAAACCAATTCCACTTTTGGGCGGTGCTGCAATCTTCCTTTCATTTTCTATAACAATTCTTCTCGGGATAATTGCAGTGAAATTTAATTTTGTCCCTGAATTCCTTAAAATACATATTCCAGGTATAAAGAAAGTGAGCAGTAAAATATATGCAATTCTTGCAGGTGGACTTCTTGTTGTCGGGTTTGGACTTTTTGATGATATTTTTGGTTTAAAACCATACCAGAAACTTGCGCTTCAGATAATATCTTCAATTCTCATATTTTCAGCAGGGATAAGGATTACACTTCTCATTCCAAATTTTTTATTCTCTTTTATAATAACCATCTGCTGGCTTATATTTATGATGAATAGCTTCAATCTTCTTGATAATATGGATGGTTTAAGTGCAGGTATAGCATTTATATGTGGACTGATACTTTTTATATTCTCCTTTAAAATGGGTCAGTTTTTCATATCAACAATTCTTGTGGTATTTCTTGGAAGTGTGGCTGGTTTTTTAAAACATAATTTCCCTCCCGCAACTATCTTTATGGGAGAATGTGGAAGCAGTTTTATCGGTTTTTCTCTTGGAGTGATAGCAATTTTGCTGACATTTTATAAATATGATGCTCAGAAAAGTTTTCTCCCTATTTTTACTCCACTCATTGTCTTTTCAGTCCCGTTTTTTGATACATTATCTGTAATATGGATAAGAAAAAGGAAAAAACTGCCGATCTTTAAGGCTGATAAAAACCACCTTTCCCACAGACTTGTAAACCTTGGTATGACGAACAAGCAATCTGTGATTTTTATATACTTCCTTACATTGTGTACAGGTATGGGAGCCCTTCTACTATCAGATCTTAATATTTTTGGAGGGATCCTTGTTTTTATACAGACAATAATAATCCTTTTAATAGTTGCAATTCTTGAATCAACAGGGAGAAAGAATGACGCAGTTAATTGTAAGTCTTGATATTGATGATATTGAGAAAGTTTTTTATATTCTTGACCAGACACAGGATATTGTTGATTTTTACAAGGTCGGAACCATTCCCTTTTTGTCTTTTGGATACAGAATTATTGATATTTTAAAAGAGAGAGGGAAGAAGGTATTTTTTGATTTGAAATTTTTTGATATTCCAAATACAGTGAGGAAATCAACAAAAAAGATAGTGGAAATGGGTGTTGATTTTTTCACAATCCATCTCCTTTCTGGAAAAGAAGTGATAAAAGCAGCAATAGAGGAAAAGGGGAAAGCAAAAATTATAGGAGTTACACTGCTTACTTCAATTGAAAAAAATGATATTGAAGAAATCGGTATGGGAGAAGATGTGGAGGGGATGATTGTCAGACTCACGCAATTGGGTGTAAGATATGGAATAGATGGGATTGTGTGTTCTGCAAAGGATTTACCATTTTTAAGAAAAAAATTTCCATCAATTATTATGGTATGTCCAGGGATCAGACTGGGAGAAGTTAAAGATGACCAGAAGAGAATAGCAACCCCTTCTTATGCTTCAAAAAATGGAGCAGATTTTATTGTTGTTGGAAGGCCAGTTTATGAAAGTGAAAATCCGAGGCAAGTTGTTAAAAGTATTTTAAAGGAGGTGGAAAGTGAAAAGGGCATGGGTTGAGATTGATTTAAACAAGATTTATGAAAATGTCAAAAAGATAAAAAAATATACAGGTAAAGAATTTCTGGCAGCAGTGAAAGCAAACTGTTATGGGATGGGAATGGTTGAGATTTCAAAAAAGATAGAAAGTATTGTTGATTATTTTGGTGTGGCAACAATAGGTGAAGCCATTGAGTTAAGAGAAGCAGGCATTAAAAAGAAGATACTTGTTATGGGGCCTATTCTTCCTGAAGATGTTGGAGAAGCTGTTAGAAATGATATTACGATAACTTTGTGCAATAGAGAAGTTTTAATGGAGATTAAAAAAGTTACAGAAAAAATTGGTAAAAAGGCAACAGTCCACATTAAAGTAGATACAGGGATGGGAAGGATAGGTTTGAAGGTTGAGGAAGCAAAGGATTTTGTTGAAGAAGTTGTTAAAGAAAAAAGTATTTATATAGAGGGGATTTTCTCACACCTTGCAACAGCAGAATGGAAAGATAAGGAATATTCACTATGGCAGATTAATAGATTTAAAAAAGTTCTGGATGAGATAGGAAGTAAAGTGAAGTTTAAATACAGACACATAGAAAATACACCTGCCATTTTAAATCTTAAAGAGGAATGCAGAGATTTTAATCTCACAAGGATAGGATTGCTTATATTCGGTGTTTATACTGAAAAATACCTTTATAACAGACTCCCTCTGAATTTTGCTCTTAAAGGTTTTACAAGGATATTATTTGTAAAAGAGGTTCCAAAAGGGACATATCTCAGTTATGGGATATCCTTCTGCACAAAAAGGAAGACAAAAATTGCAACACTTGGAATAGGTTATGGTGATGGTTTGAGGAGACAGCTTTCTAACAGATATTTTTTGAGATTGAATGGTAAAAATGTGAAAATAATTGGAAATATATGCATGGACCAGACACTTATTGATGTAACAGGAAAAGATGCAAAAATTGGCCAGAAAATTATGGTGTTTGGGGAGAGGTTTGATATTGAAAATATGGCGGAAAAAGTAGGGACTGTTCCACAGGAGATACTATGCGGGTTTGGAAGTAAAAGAATGGAGAAGGTGTACAAAAATGGATAAAAAATTCATAAGGATTAAAGAAGAGATAGAAAGATATCTTGATAAAGTACTTCCACCACCGGACAAAAAACCTGTAAAACTGCATAAAGCAATGAGATATTCTGTCTTTTCAGGAGGTAAAAGGCTAAGACCAATTATAATCTTGATATGTGGGAAGATATTCAATATACCACAGAAGAAATTGCTACCTGTTGCGGCAGGGATAGAACTTATCCATAATTTTTCACTCATCCATGATGATTTACCATCAATGGATAATGATGATTTCAGAAGGGGAAAACCCACCTGCCATAAAAAATTTGGGGAAGCGATTGCCATCCTTGCTGGAGATTCCCTTCTTACTCTTGCTTTCCAGGTAATTTCTGAATGTGGAAAGCCTGAACTTATAAAGGAAATCGCTTATGCTATAGGTTCAGAAGGGATGGCAGGTGGACAGTCTCTTGATATCCTGTATCAGGGGAAAAAGATTTTGGGAAGAAAAAAGAGGGAGATAGATGGGATGAAGACGGGTAAACTTTTCCAGTTATGTTTTAAAGTCCCGTTTTTCTTTAAAGATATTCCAGAAAAAGATAAAGAAAGGATGGTGAAGATAGGAAAAGAGTTTGGACTTGCTTTCCAGATAAGAGATGATATTGAAGATAGAGAAGGAGATATTGAGAAATTAAAAAAGAATCTTGAGAAGCATTATAAAAAT
>QNCF01000015.1:0-15000 GCA_003644395.1 Candidatus Omnitrophota bacterium | reverse complement strand
GCAGGGCTACATACAATAAGAATATCTCATCCATTGAAAGGGATTGAAATAGAAAAAAGTATAAGAGTGTCTCCAGGGAAAGCAGAGAAATTTTTAATTCCTGATTTTCCTGAGTCTTTTGTTGCTGGAAAGGTGCAGAGAGTGAAGATAATATCTGTGGATAAATGGGGAAATATTTCAGATTATAAGGGAGAATGTTTCTTATGGGATGAAAAGAGATTGCTTGCATTGAAAAAGGTGGATTTTGATAAAGGGATTTTTGAAGATGATATTGTTTTTAATAAATCTGTGGAGGAAGACAGATTGCTTCTTTACGATAAAGAAAAAGTAATCTTTTCCTCCCCACCATTTTCGGTTGTCCCTTCCAGTCCAGAAAAAATAATAATTTCTGGTGTTCCAGTATCTACTGCTGGAGAAAAAATAAATATAGAAATTTCACCTGTAGATAGGTTTGGAAATATATGTGAAAATTTTGCAGGGAAATTGAAAATGGAAATATCCGATGAAAAGGGAAAGTTTCCATCTGAAATTTCTTTTGATAAAAAGGACAAAGGGAGAAAGATTGTTGGAATCACATTTTACACTTCTGGTAACCATAAGATAAAAGTTTACAATAAAAATTTAAAAGGGGAAAAAGAGATATTCATACTGCCTGGAGAACTTGACCATTTCTCAATTGAAAAGATAGACACGCAGATAGCAGGCAAACCATTTACAGTACTTATTCGGGCTGAAGATAAATGGGGAAATAGAGTAAAAGGGTTTAAATTAAAAGATTTAACAGGCAGTGTAAATTATACCCAGCAGGATGTTACTTCAGGTATGTGGCTTGAAACAATTGTGATAAAAAAAGCCAGTAAGAAAAATATGATAATAATTGATGATGGCGCTGGTCATATCGGGAAATCAAATATTTTTGAGGTAAAACCATCTTCTCCATTTAAGATTGCTCTCTCAGGCCCATCTGTTTTGGAATCCGGTAAAGATTGTGAATTTCAGATATTGATAGAAGATAAATATGGAAATAGAATAGAGAAATACAGTGGAGAATTTAAAGTATTATGTGATGATGAAGAGGCGGAGATTAAAATTGATAAGAAAAAACTTAAATTGAGTGTGAAATTTAAAGAGGAAGGGATTAGAAATATTAAAATTTTTGATAAAAATAATCCTTCACTCCAGGCTGAAATGAAAGTTCTTGTTTTAAAAGGTGGAAAAAATGAAGATAGGGATAATAAGTGATACCCATGGAAGTGTTAAAGGATGGGAGAATGCATGGAAGATTATAAAAGATACTGATATTATAATCCACTGTGGAGATATTTTAAACCATGGTCCAGGAAATCCTTTACCAGAAGGCTACTCCCCTAAAAAACTTGTTGAAATATTGAATGGAGTTAAAATTCCATTATTGATTGTGAAGGGGAATTGCGATTCAGAGGTTGACCAGTTATTTCTGGATTATCCTCTCTCTTTCCCTTTTTTATTTTCCCAGATCGGCCAGCTCAGAATATTATCTTCTCATGGTCATATCTTTAAAGAGGAAGAGTGGTTATCACTTGGGAAAAAATGGAAAATAGATATTCTAATTTCAGGCCATACACATTTATGGAAGGTTGAAAAAAAGGAAAATGCTGTAATTTTAAATCCAGGAAGCCCATCTTTGCCGAAGAAAGAACCCACTGTGGCAGTGGTGGATGAGAGTTTAAGAAAAATAGAGATTTTTAATGTAGAAACTGGAAAAGTTATCAATTCCCTTTTATTTTAAATCCTTTTAAAAATGGGAAAGATTGAAGTTATATGTGTGGGAACTGAACTTCTTTTTGACAGGATAAACAGAAATGTGAATTTTATAAGTAATTCTCTTGCAAAGATAGGATTATCAATTTCAAGAAGTATAACAGTCCCTGATGAGAAAGAGGAGATAAAGGAAAGTCTTGAAGAATCATTTTCACGAGCAGATATAATATTTCTTACCGGGGGACTTGGCCCTACTTTTGATGATATAACAAGAGAGGCAGTTTCTGAATTTCTTGGAAGAAAACTTGTATTTTCTGAGAAAATATGGGAGGAAATCAGAGAAAAGTTTATCAGAAGAGGAATAGAACCGCCTGAGATAAATAAAAGACAGTCCTATATAATAGAAGGTGCAAAAATTCTAAAAAATGAAGTTGGGACAGCTCCTGGAATGATAGTGGAGGAGAAAGGTAAGATAATTATCCTTCTTCCTGGCCCTCCATCTGAACTTATTCCCATGATGGAAAAGGATGTGACGGAATATTTAAAAAAGAAGATAAAAACTGGAAAAATAGAAATTTACAGATTTTGCTTTATAGGTGTTCCGGAATCAGTTGTTGAAGAGAAAAGTAAAGAAATAATATCCTCTTATGGTATAGAATTCTCAATTATCCCCCACTCCCTTATAATTGAAATGATTGCAAGACTCTATAAACCTGAAGATGTGGAAAAGATTTGGAAATTGGAAAAGGAGTTTGAGAAGATATTCGGGAAAGATTTTATAGGAGTAAATCCCCCTCCCCTTCCCCAGCTTGTTGGTATTCTTTTAAAAGAAAGAAGATTGAAACTTGCATTGGCAGAATCCTGTACAGGTGGTCTTGTTGGAAAGATGATAACAGATATTCCTGGAAGTTCAGAATATTTTCAGGGTTGTTTTGTGACATATTCAAATATACTTAAAAAAAGAATTTTAAGAGTTCCAAGGACTGTTTTGAAGAAATATGGAGCTGTAAGTGAAGAGTGTGCAATATTGATGGCAAAAGGAGCAAGAAAATATGGTAAAGCAGATATTGGATTAAGTATCACAGGGATCGCAGGTCCAACTGGAGGAAGTGAAGAAAAACCTGTTGGTCTGGTATGGATGGCTCTTGCATTTCCAAAGGGAAAAGTATTTACCAAGAAAAATTTATTCACAGGAACAAGAGAACAGATAAGGGAAAAAGCTGCAATTACAAGTCTTGATTTTTTAAGAAGAAAACTTACTGAGGAAAATGGATAGAAAGGTTTTATTTTTTACATTTTTAACAGTGATAATTGTTTCATTTATAACAATTAAGATTATCACTCTACCACCATATATTGAAAAACCAAAACTTATTCAAATCCCAAAAAATGCCAGTGCTGAAAAAATAGCAGAAATTCTGAAAAAAGAAAATGTGATAAAAAGTGAAAGGTGGTTTTTATGGATTGTAAGACGCCGCAACCTCCAAAATAAATTAAAAGCAGGGGTATATGAATTTTATGGTAGAGTTCCTTTAAAAGATGTAATAAATAAACTTGCAAATGGAAATATCAAACTTGTGAAAGTTACAATTCCTGAAGGCTCAACAATTAAAGATATAGGCAGAATCTTGGAAGAAAAAAAGGTCACATCAAAAGATAAATTTATAGAGTATTGCCTTAAAAATAAACTTGAAGGATTTCTCTTCCCTGACAGTTATATTTTCCCTTTAAAGATTTCTCCTCAAAGTGTTGCTCACAAAATGGAAGAGAGATTCTGGGAAGAATTTGAAAAGATTTATGGGAAAAAGGCAAGCAAAGAAGATGGTGAGGTTATGAAAATAGTTATTGTGGCTTCTATAGTTGAAAAGGAGGCGAAAGTTGATAGTGAAAGGCCGATAATTGCTTCTGTTATTTACAACAGATTGAAGAAGAATTTACCAATCCAGAGCTGTGCAACAGTGGAATACGCTCTTGGTTACCACAAACCAAGATTATCTGAAAAGGATATCTTGATAGATTCTCCTTTCAATACTTATCTCCATAAAGGACTTCCTCCAACTCCTATTTGCAATCCTGGAATAAAATCTTTAATGGCTGCTATAAATCCTGCTAAAACAGATTATCTTTATTTTGTTTCAAAAGGAGATGGAACACATTATTTTTCAAAAACATATAGGGAACATTTAAAAGCAAAGAATCTGTACGGGAAATTAAAATGATAGTATTTGGGCCTGTTCCTTCAAGGAGACTTGGGCAGAGTCTTGGAATTAACAATATTACACCAAAGACATGTTCATACTCCTGTATCTACTGTCAGATTGGAAAGACCACTTGTATGGAGATTTCAAGGAGAAATTTTTATAATTTAGAAGAGATTGTCTCAGAGGTTGAAAATTCTCTGGAAATTCTTAAAAACAAAAACGAAAGAATTGATTACATTACATTTGTACCGGATGGAGAGCCAACTCTTGATATAAATCTCGGGAGAGAAATCTGTGAACTTAAAAAATTTGGAATCAAAATAGCTGTAATAACAAATTCATCACTTATTTGGGATGAAGATGTGAGGAAAGATTTATCTTTTGCAGACCTTGTTTCTCTCAAGATTGATTGTTTGAATGAAGGAATATGGAAGAGGATAAATAGACCTCATAAAAAATTGGATCTTGAAAAGATACTTAAAGGTATTGAAATATTTTCTCATATTTTTAAAGGGACACTTTTCACCGAAACAATGGTTATTTCTGGAGTGAATGATGATGAGGAAGAGATGGAAAAGATAGCAGAATTTCTGGAGGGGATAAAACCAGATATATCATATCTTTCTATTCCAACAAGACCTCCTGCAGAAAGATGGGTAAAACCACCTGATGAAGAAAAACTCAATAATCTTTATCAGATTTTTAAAAACCACTCAATCAATATACAGCTTTTGACAACACATGGTGGAACTTCATTTGGATTTAAAGGTGATATTGAAAGGGATTTTTTGGATATTGTCTCTGTGCATCCAATGAGAAGGGACCAGGTTGATGAATTTCTGAAAAAATCCGGTGGCAGATGGGAGGATATTGATAAACTTATTAAAGAAGAGAAAGTTGTGGAAGTTGTTTATCAGGGAGAAAAATATTATTTAAAAAGGTTGAAAAATGGAAAGGGAAGAAGCAATTAGACTCTTAAAGAGTAAAATAAAAAATAAAAATCTTATAAAACATTCACTGGCAGTTGAAGCATGTATGAGGAAACTGGCAAGATATTTTGGTGAGGATGAAGAAATGTGGGGATTGTGTGGGCTTCTTCATGACCTTGATTATGAAGATGCAAAATTAAATCCTGAAATACATGGATATAAAACTGCTGAATATTTGAAAGGTAAAGTTCCTGAAGTTGTAATAGATGCAATAATTTCACATCCTGGGCATAAAGAAAGAGAAACAAAAATGGCAAAGGCATTATATTGTGTTGACCCTCTTACAGGTTTAATTGTAGCATGTGCGCTGATACTTCCTGAGAAAAAACTGGAAAAGATTGATAAGAAATTTGTGCTGAACAGATTCAAAGAGAAAAGGTTTGCAGCAGGTGCCAATAGAGAACAGATAAAAGAATGTGAAAAACTTGGTTTCTCTCTGGAGGAATTTATTGAAATATGCCTTTCTGCAATGAAATCAATATCTGACCAGCTCGGACTTTAATCCTGCCTTATTACACCCAAAACTTCCCTGTATAAATTTTCTGCTGTCTTTTTATCTTTCCCCTCAATGAATATTCTTAAAACAGGTTCAGTCCCTGAAATTCTCACATGTATCCATCCCTCTTTTTTCAATATTTTTATCCCATCAATTTTTATCAATTTGTTTCCTCTGTAAAATTTCTCCAGTTTTTTAAAGAGAGAAGTTTCAGTGCCTGTGAATGCAATTTTTTTCTTCAATAAAAAGAATGGAGGGAATTCTTTTACAATTTCTGAAATTTTCTTCTTCCTTTCAGCCATTGATTCAAGTATCAATGCCATCGCTACAAAACTATCCCTTCCATAATGGACCTTTGGCCAGATAATACCTCCATTTCCCTCTCCACCTATTACACTTCCAGTCTTTTTCATTTTCTCAACAACATTTACTTCACCTATTTTCGTTCTGAAGACTTCAACTCCGTATTTTTCACATACCTTTTCAACAGCAGAATTTGTTGAGAGATTTACCACTACAGAACCCTTTTCCTTTGAAAGAATATGGTCAAGTGCAATTAAAAGTGAATATTCCTCAGATAGTGGTTCCCCATTTTCTGAAACAATTGCAAGTCTATCTCCATCAGGGTCCTGAGCAAATCCAATATCTGATTTTGTCTCTTTTACTTTTTCTGCAAGTTCTTTCAAATTCTGTGGTAAAGGTTCCGGATTGTGAGAAAATTTCCCAAGTGGAGAGCGGTTTATCACTGTTACCTGACAGCCCATTTCTTTCAAAAATTTTTCAGAATAAAGAGCTCCTACCCCCTGACATGGATCTACAACAACTTTAAAATTAAATTTTTTTATCAACTCAACATTCACATTTTTAAAAATCGCATCAGCATGGAGCAAAAAGGAGTCAGTTTTTTCTGTTAAAGAGCCTGGTCTTTTTTTTATTTTCTGATTTTTTGAGAAAAAGCTGATAAATCTGTTTTTCTCTCTTTCATTTAAAAAAGTTCCTTCTGGAGATAGAAGTTTTATTCCATTATAAGATGATGGATTGTGACTTGCAGTAATGATTGCTCCTCCACAATTTTCATTCTTTTCAACAATAAATTCTACTGTTGGAGTTGGAACTATACCCAGGTCAATTACATTCTTTCCTGAAGCAAGAATACCAGAAATTAGACTTGATTTTAAAACATCTCCTGAAATTCTTGTATCCCTTCCAACAAATATATTTTTCTCTTTTAAAAAATTACCAAATGCAACTCCAAATTTAAATGCAATCTCTGGATTGATTTGAGAAGGGTAAATACCTCTTATTCCGGCAACACTTATTTTTAAAGATTTGATTTCCATTTTTCCAGTATTCCAACAGCCTTTTCAATTGGAATGATAGAATTTTCCAATCCTTTTTCTTTAACTTCATCCAGTGAAATACTATCTTCTATTCTGAATGGGCCTATTCTTAATCTTATCAGTTCTGCCTGTGTTGCTCCACATTTTAACTTTTCTCCTATATCTCTGCATAAAGCCCTGATATATGTTCCTTTTGAACATATAACTTTAAATTCAACATATGGAAGGTCAACTTTTAAAAGTTTTATCTCCTTTATATAAACTTTCCTCGGTTTTGGAGATATTACCACCCCTTTTCTGTAAAGTTTATAAAGTGGTTTTCCTTTATATTTAATTGCAGAGACAGATGGAGGTATCTGTTCTATTTCCCCTTCAAATTCTTTAAGCACTTTTTCTATATCATTTACATCAACATTTACATCCTTTTTCTCTATAACTTTCCCTTCAAGGTCAAGAGTGTCTGTAACAGTCCCGAGAAGTAATTTTGCCCAGTATTCTTTTTCAAGTTCCATAAAGAAACGGCTAAGTTTTGTTGCTTTTCCAATACAGATAATTAAAACCCCTTCTGCAAGAGGGTCAAGCGTTCCTGCATGTCCAATTTTTTCGGAAAAATTAAAATTCCTTTTTATAAACCTTATAGCGTCATAAGAAGTAATATTTTTCGGTTTATTTAAATTTATTATCCCATCCATAATTAACAAAACATACTCTTTATTACCTTAAGAACTTCTTTTTCCGCCTTTTCCGGAGTTATATTTTTTATAAAACATCCTGAAGCCTCTTTATGCCCTCCCCCACCAAATATCCGTGCTATCTTATCAACATTTACATCTCCTTTACTTCTGAAACTAACCTTTACACCACCATCTTTCTCTTTAATTAAAAAACATATTTTAAACTCTTTTATTGTTTTTAAAAAATCAACAAAACCCTCTGTATCTTCTTCTTTTGTTTTTGTCTTTCTAAACATCTGTTTTGTAACTTTCATCCAGCAGATACCATTTTTCATGTCATATTTAAATGTTTTAAGGGCAAGAATAAAGAGTTTTATTGAATTTAATGGTCTTTCAAGATAGATTTTTTTTGCAATTTCAGAAGGATTTATCCCCTTTTCCAGTAATCTTGAAATGATAAAAAAGACATTTTTGTTAAAATGATGTGTGAAGCATCCGGTGTCGGTGAGAATTGATGTATAGATAAGAGTAGCTTGCTGTTTATTGATATTTCCAAGTCCTGAGATTAAATAAAATAACATTTCACCACAGCATGAATAAGAGGGATTGACCCAGTTTATATCTCCATACATTTTGTTTGAAAAGTGGTGGTCAATATTTATTATCATGGTCTGGTCAGATATCAGTTCCTTTACTTTTCCTATTCTTTCAAGATTGCCACAATCTATAACGAACATCACATCTGCTTTTTCTTTCCTTTTAACTTTTGAGATATCCTTTATTTTCTTGCTATATGGCAAAAATTTATAAATAGATGGGAGAGGATCTCCATTTATTATCCTTACTTTCTTTCCAAAATTTTTTAAAAGAGAATAAAGAAGGAGTTCAGAAGATACTGCATCACCATCAATGGAAGTATGTGTGGTGATAATAAAATTATTTTTCTCTTTTATAATTTTGACTATTTTTTCAATTATTCTTTTTTCGGAATTAGACAACTTTAACTCCATAAAGTATCTCTTTTAACTTTTCTTTCAATTTTTCCAATCCTTCCCCTGTCAGGGCAGATATAAATATCCCTTCAGGAAACTCCCCTTTCAAAATATTTATCTCTTCTGGAGAAAGCAAATCTATTTTATTGAAAACCTCTATACATGGCTTTCCTTCTATTCCGAGTAATTTTATTACCTGCAGACTTGCTTCCTTTTGTCTTTCTATTGAAATTGTTGAGGCATCATAAAGGATAATTAAAGCATCTGAAAAGACTATTTCTTCAAGAGTTGCTTTGAAAGCCCCTATAAGTTGACGGGGAAGATTATAAATTAGTCCCACAGTATCTGTAATTAAACAGAAGGAATTATCACCCAGGTGCACCAGTCTTGTTGCAGGGTCAAGGGTGGAAAAGAATTTATCTGCAACATAAAGATTCTTTTTTTCACTCAGCCTGTTCAATAACGTGCTTTTTCCAACATTTGTATATCCCAGTAAGGATACCACAGGAATATTTCTCTTTTTCCTTGCATTTCTTAAAAGATTTCTGTGTTTTTCTATCTCTTTAATTTTCTGGTTGAGTATATGTATTCTTTCTTTAATTCTTCTTCTGTAAACTTCAAGTTTCATCTCACCAGGCCCTCTTGTTCCAAGGCCACCTCCAAGTCTTGATAAAGAAGTTCCATGTCCTGTTAATCGTGGAAGAAGGTAGTTAAGTTGAGCAAGTTCAACCTGTATTTTACCTTCATGTGTTTTTGCATGTTGGGCAAAAATATGCAGAATGAGAGCGGTCCTGTCAATTACATAACTTCCAAGGAGCTGTTCTAAATTTCTCTGCTGGACTGGTGAAAGTTCTGGTTCAAAAATAGAAATGGAAATTTTATGTTCAGATATAAATCTTTTCAATTCTTCAATTTTTCCACTACCAATATAAGTACCAGGATGTACAGTATTATTTCTTACAAAGAAGGTATGTAAGACTTTCAATTTCAAAGTTTTTGCAAGGAGGAGGATTTCTCTTGCAGTTTCTTCTGTTTCTTTTTTTGTTCTCTTTTTTAATGCGACTATGATTGATCTTTTTCCTCTGAAGTCCTGGCTTATTACTTCCTTTATTCTTTTCACTTTTCTTTATTCTTATCTATAATTTCTTTAATTTCCACCACACACAGTGTATCCCTGTATCCAATCTTTCTCTTATACCCTGTCTTTGCCTTCTTCTTAAAAGAGTAAATTTTTTCTCCTTTCTTCTTCTCAATTACATTACACTTTACAAGTATCTTTTCAAGTTTCTCCTTTTCTGTAATTAAATTTTTTCCATCATAAAATCCGATAGGAGTTATTTCTAATTCATCTCCAACTTTTGCTTTTAAAGGAATCTCTATTTTATCTCCTTCCCAGACACGATGCTGTTTCCCACCAATTTCAATCCATACATACATTTAACTCTCCTTTTTTATTATCAAATCTATATCTTCCTTAATTCTTCTTATTTTTTCTTCCAGTTCTTTTATTTTCTCCCTTTCCTTAATTATCACTTTTTCAGGTGCTTTGTTGAGAAATTCCGGATTGCTGATTCTTGATTTTATTTTTTCTTTATATTCTTCAAGTTTTTCTTTTTCTTTTTCCAGTTTATCAATTACAGTTTTAAAATCTATTATACCCTCAAGAACCACTCCAAATCTACCCATACTCAGTTTTCTGCTGATTACATTCTTTTCAGAGAATTTTTTATCAGAATAAGAAATTTCTTCAACCCCTGCAAGTCTCAAAATCATTCTTTTTTTATCTTCAGATATTTCCTCCTTTCCATCATAAAAACACAAAATCTTTTTATTTAAAGGAATGTGGAATATGCTTTTCACCTTTCTTAAAAATGATACAACTTCTATCACTTTATCCATTTCTTTTATTATCAAATCATCTCTGATATTTATCTTTTCCGGCCATTTGCTCAATGAGATGGTCTTATGGTCAGTCCTGAAATATTTTTTCAAATTCTGCCATATTTCCTCTGTAATAAATGGAATGAATGGATGCAAAAGTTTCATTGTCACAGAAAGAGTATAAAGGAGAACAGGAAGACAGCATTCTTTAAAATATTTCTCATTTATAAAAACTTTGGAAATTTCAATATACCAGTCGCAAAATCTGTGCCAGAAAAATTCATAAAGATTACTTAATGCCTCATTGAATCTGTATTCTTCTAAGGAAGAACTTACCTTTTCTATCAATTCATCAAGGAGAATCAGAATCCATTTTTCTGGCAATTTTAAAGATTCTGTAATTTCTCTTTCAAAAGAGACTTCCTTTATCCCCTTTTCTTCTGCATTGTTGAATATAAATCTTGCAGCATTCCAGATTTTATTCATAAAGTTTCTGCCAGGGATATAGAAATCATCAGGAAGGAAGACATCCTGCCCAAAAGCAGTGAGAGAAATAAGGCTGAAACGCAAACTATCAGCACCACATTTATCGATTATATCAATCGGGTCAATTACATTCCCAAGTGATTTGCTCATCTTTTTCCCTGTTTTATCTCTTACAGTTCCATGGATATAAACATTTCTGAAAGGCAATTTCCCGGTAAATTCCAAACCAGCCATTACCATTCTCGCAACCCAGAAAAATATTATTTCTTGAGCAGTTACTAAAGTATCTGTGGGATAAAAAATTTCAAGTTCTTCAGTCTTTTCAGGCCATCCAAATACTCCGAAAGGCCACAGCCATGAAGAAAACCATGTATCCAGAACATCAGAATCCTGTGTTAAATTTCTACTTCCACATTCAGGGCAGGCAGATGGTCTGGTATAATCAACTATCGGAGGACAATCTTTATTTTCACAGTACCATACAGGAATTCTGTGTCCCCACCATATCTGCCTGCTTATACACCAGTCCTTAATATTATAAAGCCAGTTAAGGTAAATTTTTTTCCACCTTTCAGGATAAAATTTCAGTTCTCCTTTTTCTGCAACTTCAATGGCAGGACGAGCGAGTGGTTCCATCTTTACAAACCATTGCGATGATAAATATGGCTCTATAGTAGTATTACATCTATAACTATGCCCAACTCTATGGGTATATGGTTCCACTCTGCTCAGTAGATTTAATTTTTTGAGTTCTTCTACAATATATTTTCTGCATTCAAATCTATCACTTCCACTGAATTTACCACAGTTTTCATTCATTTTCCCTTCTTCATTTATCACCACAACAAATTCAAGATTGTGCCTTTTCCCTATTTCAAAATCAACAGGGTCATGAGCAGGTGTGACCTTTACAGCCCCTGTTCCAAATTCAATCTCAACAGCTTCATCTTCAATGATTGGGATAACTCTATTAACAAAAGGAAGTATTGCTTTTTTACCCTTTAAATGTTTATACCTTTTATCTTCTGGATGGATTGCCACTGCTGTATCTCCAAGCAAGGTTTCAGGTCTTGGTGTTGGAACTTCAATAAATCCTCCCTTTAAAAGTGGATATTTAATGTAATAGAGGTAACCCTCCTCATCTTTATAATCCACTTCTTCATCAGAAAGAGCGGTTGTGCATCTTGGACACCAGTTTATAATCTTCTTTCCCTTATATATTAATCCTTTCTTATAGAGATGGACAAAAGCATGGACAACAGCTTTTGAAAATGATTCATCCATTGTAAATTTTATCTTTGACCAGTCACAGGAAGCCCCCAATCTTTTCAACTGGAATATAATTCTTGACCCATACTTTTCCTTCCATTTCCATACCTCATCCAGAAATTTTTCTCTTCCAAGTTCTTTCCTTGTAATCCCTTTTTTCAGCAATTCCTTTTCCACCACATTTTGAGTTGCAATCCCTGCATGGTCAGTTCCTGGAACCCATAAAGCATCATACCCTTCCATTCTTTTCCACCTTATAAGTATATCCTGGATGGTATTGTTAAGAGCATGTCCCATATGAAGAAAGCCTGTAATATTTGGAGGAGGAATTACTATCACATATTTCTTTTTAACCTGTTTTGCATCTACAAAGAAATAATTCTCACTTTCCCACATTCTGTAAATTTTTTCTTCAATTTCCTGTGGTAAATATCTGCTTTCCATTTTTAAGACTTGATATAAAAGAAATTCCCTATTTCTCTTATTACAACAACCTCTCCATTTCCTCTTATTAAATTTTTTATTTTTTCAAAAATTATTTCAATTTCTTTCCTTTTTGAATTTACACAGGAAATACCTATAAGTGCTCTCTGCCATTTTTCATGGAAATCCACTTCACAGATTGAAACATTAAATTTCGCTCTCACTTTATCCTTTAAAGATTTCACAATTTTCCTTTTTTCTTTTAAATTCTGGCTTCCTGGGATGAGAATATCTATTTCAAGACTTCCAACCACCATCTTTTCAGATTTTTTGTATATTCTTATAAATTTCCAGATAAACCTCCTTTAACGGTATTTTCTTTTCATTTGATATTTTCTTACAAATCTCATATTCCGGAGAAATATTTACTCTTTCACCACCAAAATATGCTATTTTTACAGGTATCTTTCCAAATTTTGTCTCCAGTTCTTTTATTTCTCTTTCCAGAAGTATTCTATTTTCAACTCTGTATCTTATTCCGAGTGTTGTGGTTTCGCTGAATATGGTTTTTATGATTTTTTCAAAAGAATATTCAGGAGCAAGTATTTTCAAGTTAAAAACAGGTCTCCCCTTCTTTCCATGAGCATGTGTTATGCTTACATCAATAGCTCCATTTTCAAATAACCTGTCAAAAATTACTTCAAATAATTCTGGTGGCTGGTCATCTATTGTGGTCTCTATCACAACTATCCTTTCAGAATCTTTACTCAAACCTATAAAAAATTTTAACATATTTGGAGAAGGTTCTTCTCTCTCTCCAGCTCCATACCCTACTTTTTCAAGAACAAACTCTGGAAAGGCATTGTATCCCTGGTAAAACCCTTTTACTATTGCTGCTCCTGTAGGTGTTGTGATTTCATAAGGGGTATTTCTCATTATTACAGGTAATCCCTTCAAAATTTCAATTGTGGCGTTTGAAGGATTTGAAATTCCGATTTTACTGAAATAAACCTTTTCTATTCCAAGAAGTTCAAGCCCTATAACTACAGATGATATTTCAATTATAGCATCAACCTGTCCAATCTTATGGAAATGCAATTTTTCCAGTGGTTCTCCATGCACTTTGCTTTCTGCATCAGCCAGTATTCTGAATATCTCCTTTATTTTTTCCTTTTGCCCCTGAGAAAGTCTGCTTTCATCAATAAGTTCAAGAATTCTTAAATAAGGGACTGTCTCATCCCATTTCCCCTTTTCAGGTATCACTCTAAATAGAGTTCCGGAGACAGAATGAGAAAAATTAACCTTTCTTTTAACCCTCTCAATCTGGATTTTATAATTTTTTAAAGGGATTTTTTCAATATGGGATTCAAGTTCTTCAAGAGGTAGTCCAGCATCTATTAAACTTCCCACAAATATATTACCCGCACACCCGTTGAAGATTTCAAAGTATCCTATCCTCATTATTTTTCTTTTATCACTCTTGAAATTGCATTCTTAACAAAATCTATCTCCACATTTTCTGAGAATTTAATGGTGACAATGTTGTCTTTTATTTTTGAAACTTCTCCTATCAATCCTCCAACTGTTATAACCTTGTCTCCTCTTTTCAATTCATCAAGCATTTTCTTGTGTGCTTTCTGTTTTCTCTGTTGAGGAAGTATTAGAAGAAAATAGAAAATAAAGAAAATTATGATGAGTGGTAAAAGGGCTCCAAATGGAGAAACAGGCTGAGGCTGACTCTGTGCAAAAAATAAATATTCCATTTTTCTCTCCTTTTATTTCCTTATATTATACTCTTTCTCAAAAGATTTTTTAAATTGGAGAAAATAACCTTTCTCTATCGCCTCCCTTATCCTTTCAATAAATCTTTGTAAAAAGTATATATTGTGGTATGAATTGAGTCTCATTCCAAGAATTTCTTTTGTATTGAAAAGATGCCTTATATATGCTTTTGTATAATTTCTACATACATCACAATCGCATTCCGGGTCAAGAGGAGAAAAGTCTTCTTTATATTTACCATTTTTAATGTTTATCTTCCCTTTCCAGGTTAAAGTTGAACCATTCCTTGCAATATGGGTTGGCATTCCGCAGTCAAACATATCTATTCCAAGACTTACCAGATTAAGAATCTGGAGTGGCATACCTATTCCCATGAAATATCTTACTCTCTGTGGAGGTAGATTTTCCACTATGAAATTTACAGTCTCTTCTGTTTTTTCATATGGTTCCCCAATACTCAATCCCCCAATACCATAACCACAAAATCCGATTGATTCAAGCCTTTCCATACAGAATTTTCTGAGTTCTTTATAAACCCCTCCCTGTATTATACCGAAAAGAATCTGCTCTTTTTCTCCGTGGTATTTTTTACATTTTTCAGCCCACTTTACAGTCAATTCAGTGCTTCTTTTCACTTCATTGTAATCATCCCATCTTCTTGGACAGTAATCAAAAGCCATAATGATATCTGCTTTCAATTTCTCCTGAATATCAATTGCTTTTTCGG
>QNCF01000014.1 GCA_003644395.1 Candidatus Omnitrophota bacterium | reverse complement strand
TCAGGACAGTAAGATCCCGGCCAGATAATAGATTGTGATTTTGGTAATCTATAAATGCATACATTTGCAAAACTACCAAAAGCAAGCCCCAGAATAAAAATAAATATTCCCATTGAAAATATTTTAAAAGAGCAGGAAAAATAAGTCAAAATGAGGAAAAGCCGGATACATATTTTCTTTCCTTTAATAAGTAAATCCACTTTTCTATCGCAATAGTTTTCAAAATTTCTTGAAAATTCTCTGGAATGCAATTAAAATTTTATCAGAAAAAAATCAGAATTTTAATTCTCTAAGGATGATACTGGAAATTTATCCTGAAAATATACTCAAAGAAGCTCTGTTGCCTGTTGAAAAATGGAAGCCATATCCTGTATGGGAAGAAAGAAAAAGATGGGAGAAAATACCTGAAATTTATAAAAATTATTACATTAAAAAAGCGGAGAAAAACTCTGGTTTTGAGTGGATACCTGTCAGGGCCACAAAGTTTATGGAATTTGCAAAAATAGGAAACAGAGTTGAATGCCAAAAGATAATTTTTAAAAGGAGAGAGGTTCTTTCTGATTTTGTAATTGCAGAATGTCTGGAAGGTAAGGGAAGATTTTTAAACCAGATTATAGATGGTATATGGGCAATATGTGAAGAATCAACATGGTGTATTCCTGCGCATCTGGGGAGAATTAATAATTGGAGATATAAAGAATTACCGGATATTGATGAAACTTGCATTGACATATTTGGCTCTGAAACTGCCAGTCTGCTTTCCTGGACAAAATACTTTCTTGAAAACAAACTGAATGAGATTTCCCCATTTATTGTCAAACGTATTGAATATGAAATAAAAAAGCGTTTTTTAAACCCACTTTTAAAAAGGAATGATTTCTGGTGGATGGGATTTTCTGGGAATAAAATACTCTCTAACTGGAATCCATGGATTAATTCAAACTGGTTGATTTCTGCTCTCATAATTGAAAAATCAAATAGAAAAAGGCTGGAATCAATATTGAAATGCGTAAGAAGTGTTGATAATTATCTCAATCAATACCCTGAAGATGGTGGCTGTGATGAGGGGCCATTTTACTGGAACGTATCTCCAGGCAAACTTTTCATATTTCTTGAAATTTTGAGAAGTGCAACAGAAAACAAAATTGATATTTTTGAACATCCAAAGATTAAGGAAATGGGGAAATTTATCTATCGGGTACATATCTACAAAAATTATTTTGTAAATTTTGCTGACTCTCCTGGTATAGTCAGGCCATCTCCCATTGTGATATTTGGCTATGGAAAGAGAATTAAAGATACAAAAATGCAGGAACTTGGAAGTTATTTATTTGGTATAAATTCAGGGAAAATATCAGGGAAATTAAATGAAAATAGTCTGACTTCAATATTACTCCTGTTTTTTAACTTCCCAGAAATTCAGAAGAAATATTCTCCGCCTTTAATTCATAATTTCTGGTTTAAAAATATTCAGGTTATGATTGCAAGAGAGAAGGAGAAATCCTGGAGAGGGCTTTTTCTCGCTGCAAAAGGTGGACATAATGAAGAAAGGCATAATCATAATGATGTTGGCAGTTTCCTCATTTATAATGATGGGAAACCTGTTATAGTGGATCCGGGTGTTGGAGAATATATTGCAAGAACTTTTTCCCCTGAGAGATATTCAATCTGGACAATGCAATCTTCCTACCATAACCTTTTACCTTCTGTTGATGGAATTGGACAGATGGCAGGGAGAAAATTTAAAGCAAAGAAAGTGAAATGCGAAAAGGGGGAAAATTCAATTAAATTAGTTATGGATATTTCATCAGCCTATCCACCAGAGGCAAATATAAAGAGATGGGAAAGGAAAATTGAGTTTGTTTACCATAAGGGTATAGAAATAAAAGATACTTATGAATTGGTGAAAAAACCAAGAAAAATTCTTCTTCCACTGATTACTCCTTGCAGAGTGGATATAAAAAATCCAGATAAGATTATTTTCAAACCAAGAATAATGAAGTCTGGTAGAAGTTCAGGAAGTTTAATTTTAAAAGTGGATGGGAAATTTAAGATCAGAAAAGAAAGAATTTATCTGGAGGACCCAAGACTGAAAATGGTCTGGGGAGATTACCTTACAAGGGTCTTATTCCTGATTGAAAATCCTGAAATTTCAGGCACATTGATGTTTAATTTTTATAAACCAGAAAAGTAATTGATAATATCAGATGAAGAGAATATCTTTTGGGAATATATTGTTGAGACCAATAATACAGAATGGGTCAAAAATTTTCTTAATCTCTGCCATTTCTCTAATCCCTTTTTCTCCATACATCATTTTAAGCCATCTGTGTTTCAATTTCCCTATTCCATGTTCTGCTGAAACTGTTCCACCAAGAGAAAGTCCCTTCTTTATACATTCTTCATAGATTCTGTAAGCTTTCAATCTTTCATTTTCGTCTTCTGGGAACATATTGAAATGCAGATGGTTCTCTCCTATATGTCCAAAAAGAACCATATGTAAATTCTCCTTTTCCATAATCTCTCTGTAAAAATTATAAAGGACTTGAAACCCTTCTTCAGGGACTGCCACATCAACAGATACCTTTACACTCTTTATACTTTTAAAATATGAATTTATATTTTCAGGCAACCTGTGTCTAAAATCAATAAGTCTCTGATAATTCTTCTCATCTTCACCAACCCATACATCAATTGCTCCAAATTCCTCAGCAATTTTACCCCACTCTTCCATCTTATCAATTCCACTTTCAGCCTCAATATAAAGAGCAAATGAATTCTGTGGAATACCGGGAAAATCTTTTTTTAAAAATTCAAGGCTATTGTTATCAAAATATTCAAGGGAAAAGACATTCAAATCTTTCCTCTTTTTAATCATTCTTACAAGATTAAGAATTTTCTTATCATCCGGGAAAAAAATAACAATTATAAATCTTTGAGGCAAAGCATCTATGAGATTTACTTCTGCTTCTGTAATGACGCCGAGTGTCCCTTCAGAACCTATTATCAGATCTATTGAATCCATCCCTTCCTTTGAATAATAACCTGCTGTACATTTAACAGGTGGGGTTCTATATGATGGTAATGGAATTTCCATTCCATCAATAAAGATTTTTCCATCCTTTTCAAAACTTTTACCTCTCTCAATTTCAACAATTTTCCCTGATGTAAGCACCATCCTTATTTTTTTTATATACTTCCTTGTGGGGCCAAATTTAAAACTGTATTCACCGGATGCATTTGTAGATATATTCCCTCCTATAAATGCATTTCTTTCAGTTGGAAATGGTGGATAAAATAGATTGAATTTTTCAATTTCTGAAAGAAATCTGTTTATAATAACTCCTGCCTGTAAAATTGCTTTTTTTCTCTCAGGTTCAATCGCTTTTATCTTATCAAATTTTTCCATTGAAATCACAAACCCACCTTCAGGTATCCTGCCTGCAACTGTTCCTGTCCCTGCACCTGAGACTGTAACAGGGATTCTCTTTCTGGATGAATAATTCAGAATCTCAACAATCTCTTCTTCACTCTCAGGTATGAAAACTTTATCCGCTTTTCCATTCCTGAAATTTGACGAATCTTCAAGATAGGAGATTATTTCATCGGGATTTTCTTTTATTATCATTTTTTAAATTTTTTACCAACCAGTGAGATTCTGTATTTATTACATAAAGATACTGTAAGCTCCTTTTCAAAAATTATACTTTTTTCTGCCTCAACTGCAATAACTCTTCCATTTGCTTTCCAGATATTTTTAATAGTCTCAGGGCCAATAACAGGCAGATCAAACCTTTTATCTTTATCTTCTCCAGCAACTTTAACAACAACAAAATCCTTGCAGTATTTCCCGCTCCTTTCAATCATCTTATCTGTCCCCTCTATCCCTTCAACAGCAATTATAACCCCTCTCTTTATACTCAATGATTGACCTATTCTGTATTTTGTAAGAAACATACCTATTTCAAAACCTATCCTTATATCCTCCATTTCCCTCTCTGTTGGTTTCCTTTCTGTATAGATTTTTTCCTCTGCAATATCTTCTTTAAAGACTTTATCAAGGGATAAAATTTCAATCCCTATTTTTTTCAAATAATCTGCAAACTTCTTCAAAATCTCTTCTCCACACAACCTTTCCATTCCACCAAGCAACCTTTCCCATGAATTATCCATCTTTTTGAATACAATTGATTGTGGAACTTTTCCAATAAGGACAATCTTTTTAATATTATTTTTGATAAAAAAATCAACAATATCTTCAAATTTTTCTATTTTAACTGTTTTTGAAGGAATGGAAGAGATGGAAGAAAAAGAAAATGGAAAGATTTTGAATTTTCCACTTAATTTATTAAAAGCATATTTTGATAATTCATCATCACTCAAAAAAAGACCTATTTTTTCCATCTTTCCTTTGCAATGCCCCTTGTTGATGATCTGATAAATTCAATGAGGTGGGAAATTTCTTCGCACTTTTCCATCTTTTCAAGTTCTTTAAGAGCAGAAGATATATTCAATCCTGAACGGAACAGTATCTTATATGCTTTTTTAATTATTTTTATCTTCTCACTTGGAAAATTTCTCCTTTTAAGACCAATTATATTCAGACCATAAGGTCTTGCAGGATGACCATCTGCAAGAGAAAATGGGATTATATCCTTTGTAATTTTTGAACATCCACCAACTATTGAATATGAACCAACACGACAGAATTGATGGATTCCAACCATCCCACCTATAATAGCAAAATCTTCAATAACAACATGCCCAGCAAGAGTTCCACAATTTGAAATTATGACATTATTCCCTATCCTGCAGTTATGTGCAATATGTGCATATGCCATAATCAAGTTATTATTTCCAATGATGGTTGATTCTCCTGCTTCTGTTGCAGGATTAATCGTCACATATTCCCTTATTATATTTCCATCTCCAATTTTAAGGTATGTTATCTCACCTTTATATTTTAAATCCTGAGGGATACTTCCAACTGTTGCACCTGTAAAAATCTTACAATTTTTCCCTATTTCAGTATATCCACAGATATGGACAAATGGACCAATTAAAGTTCCATCACCTATCTTCACATTCTCTTCAATCACTGCATAAGGGCCTATCTCCACATTTTCCCCTATTTCTGCTTTTGGAGAAACAACTGCGGTGGGGTGGATTTTCCTCATTTTTAAGCATCTACAACTGTAAACATTAATGAAGCCTCTGCAGCAACTTTCCCATCCACATATGTTTTACCATTAATCAACCCGACTTTACTCTTCAATTTAACAACTTCAACTTCAATTATCAACTGGTCTCCGGGTCTTACAGTCTTTCTGAATTTTACCTTATCTATACTCATGAAGTATGCAAGTTTCCCTCTATTTTCCTTTTTACTTAACATCAAAACTCCAGCCACCTGAGCCATAGCTTCCACTATAAGAACACCAGGCATAACCGGTCTTCCAGGAAAATGCCCCTGGAAAAACCACTCATTTATTGAGACATTCTTAATCCCGATTGCTCTCTTACCCTCCTGAATTTCAACTATCTTATCCACAAGAAGGAATGGGTATCTGTGAGGTATAATCTTTTCTATATCTTCTATTTCAAAAGTCTGTGATGGTATCTGTGATAATGTTGGAGCACCTATTCCTGCCACTTTTTCTTTTTTTGTAACTTCCTTTATTTTCTTTATAAGTTTAGTATTGAGAGAATGCCCACTTCTAATCCCTATGATATGACAGCATATCCTTTTTCCAAGTAATGCAAGGTCTCCAATAAGGTCAACTATTTTATGTCTTACAGGCTCATCTTCAAATCTGAAGTTGTTATTTATCACTCCATCTTTGCTGATAACAAGTGTATTTGAATAATCAGAACCTTTACCAAGGCCAAGCGATTTAAGATTTTCAACTTCTTCCTGAAGACAGAATGTCCTTGCTGCTGCTATCTCTTTTTCATAAGTATCCGGATCAATAATGAACGAAGCAAACTGTGATTTTAATGGTGAATTTGGATAATTAAGAGTATAGGAAATCCTCAATTTATCATATGGCAGTGCAATAATATGGGCTCCATTTTGAGAAATATAAATTGGCTCTTTCAGATAAATTACCTCTTTTTCCTCATCATATTCTTCAATTCCTGCTTTCTTTATAATTTCAACAAAAGATATTGCGCTCCCATCAAGACCAGGACATTCTTCCCCATTTATCTCAACAATCAAATTATCTATCTCAAGAGCATAAAGAGCAGAAAGCAAATGTTCAACTGTATGGATTTCACAACCCTGGTTTCCAAGAGATGTCCTTCTTGGATATTTCTCTATATCCAAAAGATTGTCTATTTCTGCTTTTATAACAGGAGAAGAAGGGATATCAGTTCTTATAAATAAAATACCTGTATTTGGAGGCGCTGGTTTAAAAGTAACTTTTACCTTTTTCCCTGTATGTAATCCAACTCCCTCAACTTCAGCAATATTTTTAATCGTTTTTTGCTTTATTTTCATTTAATCTTTCAAGTCGTTCTTCAAGCCTTTTTATTCTGTCTTCAAGTTTTTTAATCTTTTCTATCAACTCTGGCTGTTTCCTTAAATATGCATGGACTCTCATATCCTGCCATTTTTCTCTTGCGGGAAACCCAGTAACATGGACATTTGGTGGAACATCCTTCGTAACACCAGCCTTTCCTCCAATAATAGCATTATCCCCAATTGTAATATGACCGATGATACCTGCCTGCCCGGCTATAATAACATTTTTTCCAATAACTGTGCTTCCAGAAATTCCAACCTGAGCAACCACTATTGTATTGTCACCAATATATACATTGTGAGCAATCTGGACAAGATTATCTATTTTTACACCATTTCCAATATATGTTTTATCAAATCTTGCTCTATCTATTGTAACATTTGAACCTATTTCAACATCGTTCCCTATTTCCACAGTCCCAATTTGAGGAATTTTATGGTGGACTCCTTTAACAGTGGCAAATCCAAATCCATCACCACCTATAACCGTGCCAGAATGTATAATCACTCTATCTCCAATCTTTATCCTTTCTCTGATAACAACATGTGGATATATCAGACATTTTTTCCCTATCTTTGTATAATGTCCAACATATACACCTGCTCCTATTACAGTCTCATCTCCTATTTCCACTCCATCTTCAATTACAGCATAAGGCTGGATTGAAACCCCTTTTCCTAAGGAGACATTTTCTCCTATGATTGCCGTTGGGTGGATACCAGGAGCAAATTTTATGGGTTCTGGCCCAACAAGACTGACTATCTTTGCAAATGCAAGAGATGGATTTTCAACCTGTATTAATGTTGCATTCCCTGTATTGTTTATATCTGGAGATACAATAACTGCAGATGCTTTTGTGGATTTAAGAAGAGAAAGATACTTTCTATTTGCGATAAATGTCAAATCGCCTTCTTTTGCCTCTTTTATCCCGGAAATTCCTGTTATAACGACATTATTATCACCTATTACTTTTCCATTCACTATCTTTGCAATTTCTTCTACTTTCATTCTCATTTTTTCTTCTCATTCAAAATCTTTATTATCTGGTCTGTAATGTCAATACCTTTGTCCGCATAAATAACTGCATTTGAATCTATTATTATATTATATTTATTTTTTTTGCCAAACTCTTTTATCACAGAAAGAATTTCATCAAGTCTTGCTTTCCTCAATTCTTTCATCCTTCTGTCAAGTTTCTGATTAACCTCCCTTATTATTTCTGAAAGTTCCTTAATTTTATTCATTATTTCCATCTCTTTTTCTCTTCTCTTTTCAGGAGAAAGAATATCTTTCTTCTTTTTAAACTCATTCTGCATATCATCTATCTTCTTTTTTAAATTGTCTATCCTTTTCTGCTCCTTCATCACCTCTTTTCTGAAAATTTCCTCGCTTTCCTTTACCTTTTTATAATTCTGAAAAACTTTCTGCAAATCAACATAACCAATCTTAAAACCACCTCCATACAATTTAAATGCTAATAAAAATAAACCAGCCAAATATAACTTTTTCATTATATTCCTCCTTTCAGAATCCAAAACTCATACCTATATGTAATCTTCCTCTGTCCTGCCCTGGTTCTCTATCAAGTGCAAATCCATAATCAATCTGTATAGGGGCTGAGAAAATTGGGGTATAAATTCTTAATCCTGCTCCCACTCCCTTTTTTAAACTCCCAAATTCTTTCCACTTCTTCCAGACATTCCCAGCATCAAAAAAGACAACCCCCTTCAGCACATCTTTGTATATAGGATAGAATAATTCCAAACTTTGTGCAAATATTACATTTCCACCTATAGGATAACCATCCTCCTTTGGCCCAAGACTCCTTTCCTCATACCCTCTAACAGTACCTATACCTCCACCAAAAAATCTTTCATATATTGGAATATCCACATCTCCAAAATTGTGGATTGAACCAAGATAAGTTTTGGAATGAAAGATGAGTTTTTTAAAAGGATGGTAATAATTCCCTTCAAAAGTTGTTTTTATAAAATTGAGGTCTCCACCGAAAATTCCACCGGCATATTCAAGTGAGATTTCTGTATTTACTCCCTTTGTTGGAAATCTTAAACTATCAATTTTAAAAAAGTTGAAAGTTGTTGTTAAGCTATTCTTCCTCCTTTTCCCCTCCTCACTTACAATGGAAGGAATCTCAACATCAAATAATTTAACAGATTCTGAAAGGGCCTTAAATCCTATTGAAAAATTCTTCCATCTTCTTCCTATCCTTATATCTCCTCCAAACCTTTTCTCACTGTAATCTTCCCAGCTTGTTGTAAAATTGTAAATATCAGGACCAAACCAGACTGGCTTATCAAGAAAATAAGGTTCTGTAAAACTCAAATTGAAACCACTGCTTTTACTTCCAACCTGCACCCATAATTTCAAATTCTGTCCCCCTCCAACAAAACTTGGTGGATTTGTGAAATCAAAATTTGACTGTTCAATACTTACAAATCCGCATAATTTTTCAATACTGCTATACCCTCCACCAATCATAAAAAGACCTGTTTTTTCTTTTTCTTTCACCTCAACAACAAGATTTACCATATTAGGCTCATCTGTGGATTCAGGATAAATATTGATAACTTCAAAATAGTTCAAATCTCTCAAATTATTAAAACTTTCCTTTATTTTCTTGCCTGAAAATTTATCTCCCGGGAGAAGTTCTATCTCTCTTCTTATCACTTTATCTTTTGTCTTTGTATTCCCTTTTATCTTCACTTCTTTAATATAAAAAATGTTTCCAGGCTTTATAAGGTATGTAATATTTATCTTTGAAGGAGGGACTATTTCCGGTATGGGAACAACCTTCGCCTTAATATATCCTCTATCAAAATAGAATTCCTCAATTTTTTTCAAATTCATATTACTCTTTTCCTCATCAAAAACTTCCCCTTCATTTTTCAAAACAAGAAGGCCCCTCAGAACTTTCTCATCAAATATTTTTTTGCCTTTAAAATATATTTTCCCAAGATAATACCTTTTCCCTTCAAATATTTTTATCTTCAAATTTATCCTTTTGCCTGCAGGTATTATTTTTGCATCAACAATTTCTGCCTGTAAAAAACCATTACGATGGTAAAACTCCTTTATCTTTTCCAAATCTTTTTCAAATATTTCTTTTTTAAAACTCCCTTTCCTGAACGGCATCTTCCTTTCTTTTATCTTCATTAATTTTTTTAACTTTCTGGAACTGAAATGCTTATTCCCTTCAAAAATTATTTTTCCAACATACGCTCTGAATCCCTCTTTTATTTTCACAGTGAGATATAATTTGCCATCTTTTATTTCTTTCTCATAATCTATATCTGTAAAAAGAAAATTCTCTTTCTCATATTCTTTCTTTATCTTCTCAATACCCTCTTTAACCTTTTGAACTCTGAAAATCTCGCCTTCTTTTATTCCAAGTAAATCCCTTAACCTTTTTTCTCTTATATATCTATTTCCTTTGAATTTTATTCTCTCTATAACAGGGTTTTCCTTCAAAAATATCTTTATAAAAACTTTCCCTTCCTTTTCCTCTATCTGGTAGGAAACAGATGAGAAGTAACCTGTCTGCGATATCCTTTTGATATCTTCTTTTAAAAATTCCTCATTGTATTCTGCACCTGGTCTGCTTTTTAAAAGAAGCAATATCTTCTGCTTACTTACTTTTCTATTCCCGAAAATCTCTACTTTTCCAATTTTGAGAGAAAAAGGAAATATTTGAAAACTAATGAGAAGTGATAGGAGTATGAGAAGTAACCTTATCAACTTTTTCTCCCTTCTCCATAAGTTTGAAAGTTAAATGGTTTCCTTTAACATCAACAATTATTGTAGAATTCTCAGGAAATCTTCCTCTCAGAATTTCCTCTGAGAGAGGGTCTTCAAGATATCTTGAAATAGTTCTTTTTAAAGGTCTTGCTCCAAATTGCGGATTTGTCCCTTTTTCCTTAAGGAACTTTTTCGCCTCTTCTGTTACTATCATAGAAATATTTTGCTCCTTCAATCTTTCTGCAACTTTTGAAATTTCAAGGTCAACTATCTTAAGAAGGTCTTCTTCTCTCAATGGATGGAAGACTATTATTTCATCAAGCCTGTTCAAAAACTCTGGCCTGAATGTTTTTCTTACCTCTTCAAGCACATTTTCTTTAAGTGTCTCATATGAAAACTCATCTTTCTTTTCTCCAAAACCTATTATTGATTGATTTTTCAAATACTTTGTTCCAATATTTGATGTCATTATAAGAATGGTATTCTGAAAACTGACGCTTCTCCCAAAACTATCTGTAAGTCTGCCTTCTTCAAGAACCTGTAAAAGGAGATTAAATACTTCAGGATGTGCTTTCTCAATCTCATCAAGCAGAACAACGCTGTAAGGTCTCCTTCTAACTCTCTCAGTTAACTGCCCACCTTCCTCATATCCAACATATCCTGGAGGTGCTCCAATCAATCTGCTAACTGAGAATTTTTCCATATATTCTGACATATCTATCTGGATAAGTGCCCTTTCGTCTCCAAAAAGAAATTCTGCAAGTGCATGAGCAAGTAGAGTTTTACCAACACCTGTCGGCCCTAAAAATAAGAAACTTCCGATAGGTCTTTTTCTATCCTTCAAACCTGCTCTTGAACGTCTTATGGCTCTGCTTACTGCTGAAATTGCCTCATCCTGTCCAACAACAACTTTATGGAGTTCCTTCTCTATTTCAAGGAGTTTTTCCCTTTCCTCTTTACACAGTTGAGCAACAGGGATTCCAGTCCACTGTGATACTACCTCTGCAATATTCTCTTTTGTAATAACCTTTTCTTCTTCAGGAATGATTTTCTCCCAGTTATTTTTAAGATAATCAAGTCTGTTTTTCAATTCCCTTTCCTTATCTCTTAAAGCTGCTGCTTTTTCAAAATCCTGTTTATTTATCATCTCCTCCTTTTCTTTCGTAATCCTCTCGATCTCCTTTTCCAACTCTTCTATCTCCTTTGGAGGATAACTCAATTTCAATCTCTTCTGGCTTGCTGCTTCATCAATCAAATCAATTGCCTTATCTGGTAAGTATCTTCCACTTATATATCTATCACTTAATTTTGCAGCAGCAATTATTGCATCATCGGAAATCTTCAAGTGATGGTGTGCTTCATATTTTTCTCTCAACCCTTTCAAAATCTCTATTGTCTCCTCAACTGTTGGTGGATTAACTATCACAGGCTGGAATCTCCTTTCAAGTGCTGCATCTTTTTCTATATACTTTCTATATTCATCAAGAGTTGTTGCACCTATACATTGGATTTCGCCTCTGGAAAGAGCAGGTTTCAATATATTTGAAGCATCTATAGCTCCTTCTGCCCCTCCTGCCCCAACAAGTGTATGGAGTTCATCAATGAATATAATTACATTCTTGGAATTCCTTATCTCATCAAGAATCGTCTTTACTCTCTGTTCAAATTCTCCTCTATATTTTGTTCCGGCAACCATTGATGCAAGGTCTATCATTACAATTCTTTTATCTTTCAATATTTCAGGAACATCTCCAGATGCGATTTTCTGTGCAAACCCCTCTACAATTGCAGTCTTACCAACACCTGCTTCTCCCAGAAGGACAGGATTATTCTTCTTCCTTCTGCACAGTATCTGAGTAACCCTTTCAATTTCCTTTTCCCTACCTATTACAGGGTCAAGTTTTCCCTCTTTTGCAAGACGGGTAAGGTCTCTTCCAAAAGTATCTAAAGCAGGTGTCTTTGTTTTATATTTTGTTGATGAATATGCAGTAGATGGTTTACTCCAGGTTTTCTTTGTGGATTCGGAAAGTAATTCCTCCACACTTCTTCTTGCCTTTTCAAGAGTGATTCCCATTTTCGCAAGAATTCTTGAAGCAAGCCCTTCTTCTTCAAGTATGAGCCCTAACAGAAGGTGTTCACTGCCTATATATTGTGTCCAAAAAGCTGGGCTTCTTTTACAGCATATTCAAGGACTCTTTTTGAACTCTGACTCAGTGGAATATCTCCAGCCATAATCAAAGGTATCCCCATCCTAATTGACTTTTCAATTTCAAGTTTGATTTTCTCAGGGTCAACGCCCATATAATGTAACATTGCCACTGCCATCCCTTGACCTTCTTCAATTATGGCAAGAAGAAGGTGCTCTGTCTCAATCTTATTATGCCCAAACTTTATAGCCTCCCTGCGTGCAATATCAAGAATTAATTTAACTCTCTTTGTAAATCTTTCAAACATATCTCCCCCAGTTGCCTTTTCAATAATTCACATCTTTTAAAATCCCTTTCTTCCTCAGTTAAAATCTCTCCCTCTTTTAACTGGATATGTGCTGGTAGAACTTCAAAAAATAACTTATTTATCTTCTCCATCCTTACAGAAACAATATTTAAATCTTTTGCAAGAGCTAAAAATGAGAGGAAAGAAAAAGAATCTTCTGTATTAATCTTATCTATTCTTTTTATTTTCTCTATCTCTTTCACAATCCTTTCCCTCAACTTTCTGCTTTTCTTTATCCTTTCTCTTTCCCTTCTCTCTTCCATTATTATTAATTTTACCACACTTTCCAGTTCAGAGATAATCTCCTCTTCAGATTTCCCCAGGGTTTCACTTGTAGAAAACTGAAGGATATTACCGATTTTTTCACTCCCCTCCCCATAGAATCCTCTTATCATTATACCTATTTTTTCCAAAGCAGAAAATAACATCTCATTTTTAGAAGTGATAAAAATTGCAGGAATATGGGCAAGAACAGACGCTCTCAAACCAGTCCCTACATTTGTTGGGCAACTTGTAAGATATCCAAATTTTGAAGAGAAAGAAAATTTTAATTTTTCATCAAGCAAACTATCAATCTCATCAACCTTCTTCCAGGCTTTCATTAAATTTAAACCTTCCTGTATTCCCTGAATTCTCAAATGGTCCTCTTCATTTATCATTATAGATACTTTTTCTTCAGGGAAAATAACGACTGCTTTCGGGAGTCCATCTTCAACAAATTCTTTACTTACAATATGCCTTTCCAAAAGAAATTGCTTCTCTATATAAGAAAGTTTTTCGCTGTAAAGCAATATTTTTTTCCTTGATTTGAATTTGGAAAATATTGCATCAATAATTCTTTCAAGCAATAATTCTGCCTGTTTTTCGCTCATCTGGAGTGGAAATGGAAAACCTTCTATGTTTCTTGCTATTCTTACCCTTGAACTTATGATTATATCTGAATAAACATTACTGGAAAACCATCTTGTATTTCTCTCAATATTCCTGAAGTTTAAAGACTTAAGAAGTTTCATTTAACCTTCTTATTTTTGATTTTACTTCCTTTATTCTTCTGTAATCCTTATTCCTTATAGCGGATTCCAGTTTCTTTTCAAGTTCCATAAGTTTCTTATTCTTTTTCACTTTTTTGAATGAGGATGGATACTTCCCTTTATGCACCAGACGTCCATGTATCTTCAGAAGGTAATTTTCAATAAATGGGCTGAAATATTTATAACAATAAGGACATCCCAGAAAGCCATATTCTTTAAATTCCTTGTATGAATAACCACAAAAAGGGCATTTTTTTAAATCTATGTCCCTGAGAGTATTTTCTTGTTTAATTAACTTCTTATTCATAAACAGGTACTCCTTCAGTATCAACAAGCCGTCTGAAGGATTCTCTGATTTTCTTTGTAATTGGCCCCTGTTTTCCCTCACCAATTATCCTTTTATCAACGCAAGTAACAGGCATTATCTCTGCTGCAGTCCCTGTTATAAAACATTCATCACAGCTGTATAAATCATATCTGGTAAGAAGCATCTCTTTTACTTCAAGTCCCATATTTTTAACAATCTCTATAACAACTTCTCTTGTAATACCTGGAAGAGTTCCTGCATAAACAGGTGGAGTGAAGACTTTCTTTTTCTTTATTATAAAAACATTTTCTCCAGTACATTCACTTATATAACCTTCATTATTCAACATCAAACCCTCCATAGCACCACAATTCATAGCCTCAATCTTTGCCAGAATATTATTAAGATAGTTTAAAGATTTTATGGCTGGATTCAAAGATTCACATAAATTCCTTCTTGTGGGAACTGTAACTATCTCAAGTCCTTTCTCATAAAAAGATTCAGAATAAAGCTGGAGTTTACTGGCAATTATAAAAACACTTTGATTTTTGCATATTGTTGGATCAAGTCCAAGGTCTCCTATACCTCTCGTTACAACAATTCTTATATAACTATCCTTAAGATTATTAACTTTCACTGTTTCAATCACTGCTTTCCTCATTTCAGAAAATTCAAGCGGTATCTTCAACATTATTGCTTTTGCTGAAATATAAAGCCTTTCAAGATGCTCATCAAGTTTAAAAATCTTACCATTATAACTCCTCAATCCTTCAAATACTCCGTCTCCATAAAGGACTGCATGGTCAAAGATTGAAATTTTTGCTTCTTCTTCAGGAACCATTTTCCCATTAAGATAAACAAGAAGTCCCATTTTTCACCCCTTTTTAATCTTTTCAACCCTTTTTATTATCCCTTCATTTAAATATACTGCTTTTGTGGCAAGATGTAAAAATTTTTCGTTATGAGTAACAATGACAAATGTAATCCCCATCTTTTCATTTAAATATTTCACCATTTCAAAAAAAACTCTTGCAGAATCTTTGTCAATACTACCTGTAGGTTCATCAGCAAAAATAATATTTGGTTTACAGATAAGACTCCTGCATATTGCAACTTTCTGTTTTTCCCCTGTAGAAAGCTGGGAAGGGAAAAGATTTGCCTTTTCTCCAATTCCAAATTCTTCCAGTAACCTTTCTGCATCTTTTTTATATTGATTAATTTTAAAATTATTTTTTTCTCTTATCCACAGTGGAAGATATACATTCTCAATTACTGTTAATTCAGGTATAAGATGGAAAAGCTGGAATATAAAGCCGAAATTTCTATTCCTTATTTCTGATGCCTCCCTTTCCCCGATATCTGTTATATCCCTTCCATCCAGATAAATTCTTCCTCTGGTCGGTTTATCAAGTAAAGCAAGGAGATTTAAAAGAGTTGTCTTTCCAGAACCTGATGGGCCAAAAATCACAACAATTTCTCCTTCCTCCACTTCAATATTAACACCTCTTATTGCCTCAACTTCCCCATAAATTTTCCAGAGATTTTCTCCTCTCAAATTACTCATATCTCAATGCCTCTGCAGGATTTAATTTCCCTGCTCTGTAAGCAGGGTAAAATGTTGAAATTATAACTATAAAGAGTACTGCAATACACATAAAAATAATGTCTTTAAATGTAATCTGTATCGGTAGAGTTGAAAGATTATACACCATTTCAGGCAATTTAATAAAATGGTATTTTTTAAGAGAAAAGGCAAGTATTCCTCCTATTAAAAGACCAAATGCCAATCCCTCAATTCCAAGAATCAATCCTTCATATATAAATATCTTTTTTATCTCTTTTGAAGAAACTCCCATTGCTTTAAGTATGCCTATCTCTTTTGTCTTTCTGAAGACTGTAATCATTAATGTTGAGGCTATATTGAAGGATGCTACAAGTATGATAAGAAGTAAAATTATTCCCATTGCTTTCTTTTCAAGAGCAAGTGCTGCAAAAAGAATTTTATTCTTCTGTATCCATGTAGAAACTTCATATTTATAATTTAAAAGCTCCCTTATTTTACCAGCAATCTGCTCTGAATTATAAATATCTTCTGTCCTTATTCCAATACCATGGACTATATCACCTATATTGAAAAATTCCTGGATATTATCAAGAGATGTAACTCCTATGCTCACATCATAACTGTAAACTCCACATTCAATAATCCCTGTAACTTTAAAAACTTTTTCTCTTG